>DATKCB010000373.1:0-7586 GCA_035513495.1 Planctomycetaceae bacterium
ACGTGTCCCAGAAACATCACCAGATAAAACTGGTTCTGATACGTCTCTCCGCGCTGCCATTCCAGAAATGTGATGACTCCCAGGTACAGCGAGTTGGCACCGAGTAATGCCAGCAGAGCAAACACAACATGCAGTAGTTTCTTCAGTTTCGGCCCGATCGCGGGGACGTATCCCGCACGTTTCGGGTTTCCAGTCAATGCGGAGTCGTCGGACGGAACGTCCTTGGCAATGGAATCCATGTTCTTCCCACACAAAAGAGAGACACTCGAAATCAGCGAGCGCGGGAAGAGCTTCGCTTCCTCCCCGAGCACGGAACGTGTTAAGAGCGTGAGCGGGGAGGGGGATCCAATTGATCGAGCGAGACAGATTCGGGAGCAGAATCGCTACAGGGTAAAACGCGGTTCGAGCGATCCTTTGAGTCATCGAATTGAAGCAGATCTTCGAGAGCAGAGGCAGATCGAATTCGGACGCGGATTTCAGTGGTGGAAGTTCCCAGTGGAGATTTTTCAGGATCGTTTTCGCAACGCCCCCCAGCGCATTTCGAGGGGAAACGCGTCGGTAAACCACCCGGCGTCAGCAAATCCGTCTGACTGGAATGTTGCGAGAACTGGTCGGAGTGTTGGAGATAATCTCCGCAGGTTGCGAATGCTTTTTCGGTCTGACCCAGCGAGCACACGACGAACGCCGTGAAAACTACGCTTTGAAGAACGCCGACGGAACGAGACACGAAAGAGACTTTCTTCGAATAGAGAGGTTCCATTCATTATGAAAGGAATTTCAGAGACGTCAATTCCATTCTTCAGAAATACGATTTTCTTTGTTACGATGTTGGGAATCTCTCCGATCGTTCCCCGGGAGTGAGTGACACATCATGGCAAACTCTTCTTTCGATCCCGATGATGAGCCCGAACATAGACCCAGTTGGAGGCGCCTGTTCAAAGGACATCTTCCGCTCGAGAAAGAAACCACGGCGTTCATTCTGGTCAGCGTTCTCGACATCTTCATGACCTATGTCATGTTGCGAAGCGGTCCGTTACCTGGTGGAGGTATTATTGTCGAGTCGAACCCAGTGGCGGCCTACTTTATCCACCATTGGGGAAGCCGGGGGATGATCTACTTCAAAATGGCAATGACCGCCTTCGTCTGCGTGATTTCGCAAATCGTGGCTTTGAAGAAGCCGGGGCATGCCGAGTTTATTCTCAAAATCGGCATTCTGATCGTCGGAGGGGTCGTGATCTACAGTCTCGTGATGTTTATCCGCACGATGTAGAATCCCCTGATCGCTCAATCGTATCATTATTCTGAGTTGAGAACGGTTCTTTCGCGTTTCATTCCTATGGCAATTTCCGACACGACCGATCCTCAATCACCCGACTCCTCGAAACTTTCGGATCTCGATGAGATTCGGCAGAGGATCGATTCGGTATTCAGCGCCGACCTGTTTCAACTCTGCGGCAAAGAATTCGCTGCGCTGATAAGCATTCATCTGCAGAACTGTTTCGATTCCAAGGGAAAGGTTTTGAACTGGAGCGCCCCTTCCGAGGCACTTATTCAGGTTCAGCGCGAACTGCAGCAAGGTGACCGCTGTTCGGCATTCGACGATCTCCCGAACCGATTTCGGGAGCTTCTCACTCACACGCTCGAACACGCTCAGAATCTGCACGATCCCCGGTATATCGGTCATCAGGTTCCCGCGTCGGTTCCGCTTGCGGGATTGTTCGATGCCATCGGAGCGGTGACCAATCAGGTGATGGCTGTGTACGAGATGGGTCCCTGGGCCAGTTCCGTGGAGGAAGCACTCATTCTCGAGCTTGGAGCAACCATCGGCTTTGCCCCCGGAACTTTTTCTGGACTGATCACGCATGGAGGTTCGCTGGCGAATTTGACAGGACTGCTGACTGCACGAAATGTCTGTCTGCCAACCGGCTGGGAAGCAGGTCTTGCGACGGAATCACCCCGACCGGTTCTGGTGGCACATGCGGCAGCCCACTACAGCGTCGCGCGGGCGGCGGGAGTACTGGGAATCGGTACCGAAAACATCGAGAGTGTCCCACTCGACGAACAGGGGCGGATGAGTCCCGCAGCCCTCCGCGAGATCGTTCAGCATCTCACAGATGAGGGAAGGCCGATTGTTGCCATCTGTGCCGCCGCGTGTGCCACACCGATCGGGGCATTCGACGATCTGCAGGCGATTGCCGACATCTGCGAAGAATTTCGCATCTGGCTGCATGTCGATGCCGCGCATGGAGGAGCCGCCTGCTTCAGCAAGCGCTATCGCCATCTGATCGACGGACTGTGGCGTGCGGACAGCGTCGTCTGCGACGCCCACAAGATGATGTTCGTCCCCGCCTTGTGCGCGTTCGTCTTCTATAAAAATCGCGAGCATCGTTTTGAAGCGTTCCGCCAGAATGCACCCGACCTGTTCGATCCCTCCGATCCCGGACTGGCGGAACACGACAGTGGACTGAAAACGCTCGAGTGCACGAAACGCGCCGCCGGTTTCGGATTGTGGGGACTCTGGTCGATGTTCGGCCGGCAACTGTTCTCCGATCTGGTGGATTCAGCCTTCGCCATGGGCCACACATTTTACGAAATGTTACGAGCAGAGGGCGACTTCGAGCCTCTGCACGAGCCGGAATGTAATATCGTGGCGTTTCGATATGTGCCCGAGGCAATGAAGACCGCCGCGCCGATCGAACTGGGGGAATTTCAGCTTCGTCTGCGTCGCAAACTGATCGAATCGGGAGAGTTTTATATCGTCCCGACGAAAGTTGACGGGATCGGCGCGCTGCGCTGCACGATCATCAATCCGATGACGCGAGAGAAACACCTGCGAGATCTGCTCGATGCAATCCGAAGGTGGGGAGATCGTCTCCTGACCTGATCTGTCGGGAGAGAATTGATCTTCGCGAAGCGAGTCGATTACAATTCTTGCGACCCTTACTCATGTCGAGTCGCTCACTCAATGGGATGTTTCTTTCCTCCAGAATGATTGGAAACGATCATGTCACAAGTTCAGCCGATTCCCGCCGGTTACCATTCGGTCACTCCTTATCTCATCATCAAAAATGCCGCCGAAGCGCTGGAGTTCTACAAACGAGCGTTCGGTGCGACGGAAAAGTTAAGGCTGGAGGGCCCCGGAGGAACGATCATGCACGCCGAAGTGATGATCGGAGATTCGCACGTGATGCTGGGTGAGCAGAACGAGGACATGGGATTCCTCGGGCCCAAAGCCATCGGAGGAACTCCCGTCAGTCTGTTGATCTACGTCGAAAACGTGGACCAGTTGTTCGCCCAGGCCGTTAAAGCAGGAGCGAAAGAATTGCAACCCGTGACCGATCAGTTCTATGGAGACCGCTCGGGACGAATCGAAGACCCCTTCGGTCATCTCTGGTCGATCGCGACGCACATCGAGGATTTGACCCAGGAAGAAATCGACCGCCGCTTCGCGGACATCATGCAACAGGGAGCGGAATCGTGAAATCATTAGTCATCATCGGATTGCTGTGTTTCGGAATGACTCCGGAAATCGGTGCGGAAGAACCGGTCACGCTCCGTGTGTTAAGTTACAACATTCATCACGGCGAAGGAGTCGATGGCAAACTCGACCTGAAGCGGATCGCGGACGTGATCTTGTCGGTCAAGCCGGATCTGGTCGCTTTGCAGGAGGTCGATCAACAGACCACTCGCACCGACAAGGTCGATCAGCCGAAGGTTCTGGGTGAACTGACCGGGATGCACGTCCGCTTCGAGAAGAACATCGATTTCGAAGGCGGAAAGTACGGGAACGCGATTCTGTCCCGATTCCCGATCCGAGCGCACAAAAATGTTCATTTGCCCAACATCGACAACGGCGAACAGCGCGGCGTACTCATCGCGGAAATTGAGATTCCCGGTTGGTCCGCTCCGCTCCGTTTTCTTTCGACGCACTTCGACTATCGTCGGCCTGACGAAGAGCGAATCGCGTCCGCTCGCCGGATCAACGAACTGATGGAACAGAGTTTTTCCAGGAATCCCGCGATTCTCGCAGGTGACCTGAACGCGACTCCCGAGAGCGAACCGCTGAAAATTCTGCTCGATAAGTGGTCGCTCCCCGACGATAAGGTTTACCCCACCATTCCCGTGGACAAACCGACGCGGCAGATCGATTACGTCCTCTTCCGTCCCGCGAAATCATGGACTGTCAGCCAAGTGAAGGTCCTCGACGAAAAGATCGCCTCCGACCATCGGGCGATTCTGGTGGTGTTGAAGAGTCAGGCTCCGTGAGACTCTATGCCCCGAATGTTCTGGCCAAATTTCGATTTCGAGCACGAACTGGCTCGCGGTACCTCCTGGCAACCTCCGGATCGTTTGCTCGAAATCAATTCTGCGCTGGCCTGTTGTTTCTGTTCGATCGCTGAAGGGGATGACGTCATTATCGTCCCGAAGTTATGTCCGCAGGACAAACTGAAGAGAGAACGAGTCGAGGCCGAAGTTGTCGATCGTTCTCACGTCTCCACCGACGACCGGTTTCGCGGTCCCGAGTGGGAGCTGATTCCGTGGGGTGTCACTCCTTCGCTGGAACATCTCGCGATCCAACGCGACTGGGTCTGGCATCAACCCGACTGCGAACTCGTCAGGCAACTGAATGATCGCGAGACATCGGTCGATTGGGAGCGACAGACGCAGACCCTTCCCGAAGGAGTCGAACTCATCTCTTCATTCGCGGAGTTGCAAACAGCGATCTCCCGTCTCGATCGAAAAAAATGGATTCTCAAGGCCCGCTTCGGGATGTCTGCCCGCGAACGAATCGTGGGTGAAGACGCGACGCTCACCGCTCAACAGTCGGGCTGGATTGAAAAACGGTTGAAAGAGCAGGGGAGTCTTATCCTCGAACCGTGGCTCGAAGCGGTGGATGAAGTCGGAATTCAATTACAGATACCTCCTACTGGAGAAGTCGAACTGCTCGCGGCTCTCCCGCTCATCAATTCACCTCATGGCGAGTATCAGGGGAGCCGGTTGTACTTGTCTGAACCCGAAACAAAAATCTGGGAACCGGCGGTTCGCATCGCCATGCAGATCGCGAGAGACTTTCAACGGCAGGGATATTTCGGACCAGTGGGAATCGATGCGATGCGGTATCGCGACGGTGATGAAATCAAACTCCGTCCCGTGCAGGACATCAACGCCCGCTGGACGATGGGACGAATCGCCTGGGAATGGAAACGACTCCTGTCCTCCGATCAGAAGGCGACTTGGTTTCAGGGACAGCCGGCCGAAGAATTGCTGCGAAATCCTGCCGTATCTAATCGTCTGATCAGAACCTCTCCCAAATCGTGGCCAACCGACACGTTCATTCCCTCAGTTCTGCTGACGGAATGACGCTTACCATTTTTCAACCGGACCCGAAGGAACAGGAACGTGAAGATCGGGGAGGATGCCTGTCTTTGTTCCCCCGATCGGACCTTCCTGTTCGATTTCGAGCAGGGTCTGTTCCAGGATTTCGCGGCTGGTCGCCGATTGAAAGCGTCCGCGCAGTTTCTTGCGGACGCGCATTCCTTTCAGATACCAGTGTCCCATCTTGCGAAACCGGACAATCGCATACCGCTCGCCGAACCGCTTCACGAGCCAGCCGAATTGTTTTCGCAGCAGTTCGAGCCGGTCGAGAAAGGTTCCCGCCGGTCCATACTCGCCCGTTTCTTCCCACTCCTGTAACTGCCGGAAAATCCAGGGATTTGCCAGCGATCCGCGTCCGATGGAGACGCCGTCACAGCCGGTTTCGCGTATCATCCGCGCGGCGTCGGGAATATTGCAGATGTCTCCGTTGCCGATGACGGGGATCCGTTCGACCGCCTCGACGACACGTCGAATCCCTTCGCGGTTGACACTCCCGCTGAATCCTTGTTCGCGGGTTCGTCCATGAATCGCAATGGCCGCGACGCCCACCTGCTCGAACTCTCGCGCGAAGAACGGTGCCGTAATCTGATCTTCATCCCAACCGAGTCGCATCTTGACGGTCACCGGGATGCTGACCGATTCGACTACCTGCCGGACGAGATGGACCGTGTGGGACGTGTCGCACATCATCGCCGAACCGGCTCCCCCTTTCGTAATTCGCTGGACGGGGCAACCCATGTTGATGTCGACCGAGTGAACGCCGCGCGACTCCAGCAGGCGGGCTGCGTCGCACAGATCGTTCGCATCGGACCCGAACAACTGCACGGCGAACGGGCTGTCCTCCGGACGGGTAGTGATCAAATCGAGCGATCCGCGGTTACCTTCCAGCAGTCCCCGCGCGTTGACGAGATCGGTCGTCGCGAGTCCGACTCCGCCCAGTTCGCGAACGATCAACCGGAATTCGAGATTCGTAAACCCCGCCAGCGGTGAGAGCAGATAGCGCGTTTCCAAAGTCAACGGTCCGTAGTTCAACGGACCGGCAAAATCTGGTCTCGGATATTGATAGCGAATCTCTTCAGGCATCATTACGGGAATCGTGTCAGCGGAAAGTTCTCGGTCCATTTGCGACTTCCGATCGATTATACTCGCCGATGGCAAATCGAGGCGAGTCCATCGTCGCCTCGTTGTTGCGTTTTGCTCATCCGAATCCAACCCAAGCAAGAGGTCGTGATGAAAATCTCCCTTTGTTCGACTTTGTTCTGGACAATCCTGTCGTCCGGGATGTTCGCTTCTGACACTCACTGGAAACGACACACGATCGACAATTCGTCAAAGGGAGCCGACGGAATTCGCGTCGCCGACATCAACGGCAACGGACGGCTCGATCTGACGACCGGCTGGGAGGAAGGGGGAGTCATTCGTGTCTATCTGAACCCAGGTCCCGAGAAATCACGCGATCCGTGGCCTGCCGTTACTGTCGGACGCGTGAAAAGTCCTGAAGACGCCGTCTTCGTGGATCTCGACGGCGACGGAAACATCGATGTCGTCAGCAGTTGCGAGGGGAATACCCAGAACGTCTTCGTCCACTGGGCACCTGCCCGCGATAAGCTGCTTGACGAGTCCGCCTGGAAAACCGAAGCGATTCCCGCGCTCGCGAAGAAAACCCGCTGGATGTACTGCCTGCCGTTGCAAATTGACGGACGAAACGGAATCGATCTCGTCCTCGGTTCGAAAGAACCGAACGCCGTCGTCGGCTGGCTCGAGTCGCCACGCGAAAACCCGCGCGATCTCGCCGCGTGGAAGTGGCACGAGCTTTACAAAGCAGGCTGGATCATGTCGCTCGTTCCGCTCAACGGACCGGGCGACGGACATGCCGAAATAAGGACGCGCGACCCTCTCGGCACGTCATTTCTGGTGACCGACCGCAAGGGGCCGAATCGAGGGCTGTATCTGTTCCAGCATCCGGGGTATCAGGCGGTTCAGCGCAACGAAAAGTGGAACATCCAACCGCTGGGAGGAGCGGATCACGAAGTGATGTTTCTCGATCATCACCCCCAGCCGCCGCCCGGCTGGGAAGTGATCGTTGCCACACGCAACGAGGACGTCCTCGGGTTCGCCCGTCCCGCATCGACGGCTCCGGACGGGGGGACGACTCCGTACCTCGAGCTGGCGGGCACGATCCCGCTCGCCGAGAACACCGGCAATTTCAA
>DATKCB010000374.1:0-30596 GCA_035513495.1 Planctomycetaceae bacterium
CGGGACTTCGAACTTGCGGATGAGGTCCCCGTTACTGAGCTTCCAGACGTAAATCGCTTTCGAAGAACTGACCAGATATTGTCCGTCGGCAGTGAAGTCGGCGGAATTCAACCAGGGCTCGCGGAACTCGTTCTCTTTGCTGTCTCGTTTATCCTCGGGGCGCCAGTCGGCCACGAACGAACTGTCGGCAGCTTTTGCGCTGGTGTCCCATCTTGTGACGATGCCATCATTTTCGACGATCCAGATGTAGCGTCCATCTGGAGAGAATTTCAACGCGACGGGACGTTGCATGTCCTTCAGTGGATCACGCGGGAATGCGGCGAGCCGTCGTGGAAGCCAGTCGATATTCCACAGTTCCACTCGATGAGCGTTACCGTCGGGGTTGTTGGCGACTACCACCCGCTTCGCGTCGGGAGAGAAGGTAAAGGCTCCCGCTCGACCGTTAACGTACAAGGCACCTCGCTCGACTCCATCTGTCCTCCAGTAAGCGACGGTTCCTACATCCCAGCCTCGCTGGTCCCTGACTCTCCCCGAGACCGCGATCAGGGAACTGTCACTGGAAAACTCGACTTGTCCGAGATAGGAATCAGGTCCGAGCGTGCGGGTATAAAGATGTTCTCCCGTCTGTGCATCCCAGACATGGAGCCGGTTGCCTCCAATCGTGGCGATCAGCTTACCGTCGGAGGAGTAATCGACCGCGTTGCCCCGGGCATCGTGACCGGGTTGTTCATCGAACAGCCGTTCTCCCGAGTTCGCATTCCACAGTCCGATGGAATTCCCGTTCGGATAGGCGACGAGTTCGCCGTCGGGAGAGAATCGCGGGCTTTTCCCTCCCCATCCTTTGACGGGAATCGTTCGGATTGTCTCCCCTGTTTCCGCATCGATCAGCATCAATTCGCCAAACGCACCCAGGGCGATGGTTTTTCCATCGGGCGAGAGCGTGCCGTATCCGAAGCTTTGGTCGTAATGCTCCTTTCTCAGATCCTTGATCAGTTCTCCAGTCTCGAAGTCCCACATTTGAACTTCCGCGATATTCAGTCGGCCTAGACTCGACGCGATTCGTTCGGGGACATCGCGGCGGTCGACCCGATTCATCCGTCCGACCAGGATTCGTGTTCCGTCGGGAGAGACTTGAACGGTGTTCATTTCGTCGCCGGAAAGATCTTTCCGATGCGCGTCGGCTCGGTTTGCCAGTGTTCGTACCAGCGAGGCATCCTCGGCACGCAGGATGACGACCTCGTTCGATCGGAGAATACCGACCGGAACGACCTCGGGTTTTGCTTGATCGTCGTCGCGCGGTTCGAAGATCAGGTTCGCCTTCGCGACGCCGGCCACGAGATGTCGTCCGTCGGGAGTGAAGGTCATTGTCCGCGCGGTGTATTCACTCATGTTAATCTCGTCCGAGGGGGGAGGCTCGCCTGTTTGATATTCCCCGAGAACTTCATCGAGTCGATCGAGTTTCGAGATGAGAATCTTGCCTTCCGTACCGGCGGTCGCAAGCAGATTCCCGTCGGGCGATAGTGCGAGCGTGTGCAGGCTCCCTTCGTGCCGTTTCGTCAGCCGTTCGCGCACGCCGGTTTCCAGATTCCAGATCCCCAATTCCCCATCATAGAAGGCCACGATGAGTTGATTACCGTCCGGAGTCAGCACGAAATCGGTAACCCACTCCCTCTGCTCTTTTGATCTTTCCCGCAGCAGTAGCCGTCGAACCAGTTTGCCCGTGGAGACGTCCCAGATCCTCGTTACCACGTCACTACCGTTCCCACCGCTGGAGAACAAAAATCTCCCGTCGGATGAAAATTCCACGTTGGAAGCGGAATGCGGCTGACGCAGCAGCGAGTTCCCCAGTTCGAAGATCACCTCTTTCGGTAACTCAGCGATTCCCGAAGCGGCATCGTCGCGAGGACCGGCGGGGTTCGAGGATTGATTCGACGCCATCGGATCCCGTTGCGTTTCAATCTCCTGAGCAGTGATCCCAGGATTGATCAGACCCATGAACACGAGAATTGAGACGACAGTCTGGGGGCGACCTGTCTGCAGAACCGTCCGAGCGAGAGATTTGAAACAGGACATGCGAGCGTTTCCGGCTGAAAGGAATCATATCGACATTGATCGTAGCAGAGACTTCCAGGTCTGTCGAAATGTTTTCGAGCGACAGACCTGGAAGTCCATGCGACAGCTCACAAATGAATCTCAAACGAACCCCTTGTTGCGCAACAGACTCGCTATAGATAGAACAATCAAAAGCGGACAGCCGAAAGCGGAATGGAGAATGTCAAATGTCAAAATCCGAATGTCAAAGCAAAGGTTTAAGGTCGAATGTTCAAGGTTCAAAGTGGATCCATCAGAGGCTACTTCCTGTTTCCTGCATCCTACCTCCTTGCAAATCCTTCCACTCTTCCACCTTACACTTTATACCCCCCATCGAGGTGTATCAATTTGACAACATCCAACCCCCCAGGAATTGTGAAACAAGCTTTGCGATGCAAAGTGTCATCAATTTGATGGCGCGCGGTCTTCACAATTGGTCATTTTCGAGTGTTTTCCCCGAGGTTTTCCGAACTTGACAAGTTGACAACTTGACAACATCAAAATTGGTCAACTTCGCAAAGTAGTGAAACAAAACCGGCCCTGTTCTTTGAAAATCTGTATCAATTTGACAACACCCTCTCGGACGCAGGAGCCGGGAGGTTTGTCGCGATCGCGCAACATCCCGCGACCGGTCCGTGCGAAAAGTCGGAAGATTTCCGATGACCCGAGTTATTGAATGAGGAAAGCAGGAATGCAGGAAAAGTTGATCTGGACTTTCGTTCGAGGAGAAATCGAATGCGTAGCGAGTGGAGCCTAGTCCTGCTCGGGCGGGTTGCGGTAATCGAGCGGCGGTTTCTGATCCTGCTTGAGCAGCGTTTCGTACTTGCGGTCTTTCAGCCGCTCGGCCTGCTCCTGTTGCGCCTGCTCGATCACGTCGGGATCGACCAGCAGGTCGTACGCCGATGTCGCCAGCACCCGAGTGGCGAGGTTCATTCCGTTGCGGGCGATCGTCGTCCCTCCACACGCGACCGCCTGCCAGGAATGTCCCGGAGTGCCGGGAACCCAGCAGGCCGTGCTGAATCCGGTGGTCGGTACAACCCAGGAGACATCGCCGACGTCGGTCGAACCCTTGCCGACAGTCCCCGACTTATCGACAACCTGACTGATACTGTCGAGCGGTTCGGGTTGCGGAAGCTCTTCCTGAAGTTTGATCGCGAATTTCAGTTCCTCTTCCGAATACGTCAGGTCGTTGAGAGCCTTGAGATTGTTCATCGTGATCGAGGCCAGCGTATTGTTCGGAAAGATCTCCATGATCCCTCCCTGATAATCGATCTTCAGTATCGTTTCGGTCGCCAAGGCACCCGCTTGAGCGCACAACTCGAGCCGGCGATACAGATCCTTGACCACCTGCGATTCGGGATGACGAACGTAGTAATAGACTTCCGCGAAGCGGGGAACGATGTTCGGTGCATCGCCGCCCGCGGTAATGATGTGATGAATCCGCGTTCCGTCCGGTGTGTGTTCCCTCAACAGTTGGGCGGCGTGATTGGTCAGTTCGACCGCATCGAGGGCCGAACGTCCCTGTTCGGGCGCTCCGGCAGCGTGCGCGGCTTTTCCCAGAAATCGAAACTTGACCGCGATCCTCGCCAGAGACAAGCGATCGCCGGCGGCATTCATGCTGCTCGGATGCCAATGCAGTACGGCTCCGCAGTCGTCGAACAAACCTTCCCGCACCATGAACGCCTTCGCCGAGCCACCCTCTTCGGCGGGACAACCGTAGAAGCGAATCGTTCCGGCCAGTTGATGCTTCGTCATGTATTCCGACAGCGACACGGCTGCCGATGCCGAAGCCACCCCGAACAAATGGTGACCGCAAGCGTGTCCGTAGGTTTTTCCTTCGCTGACTTTTCGATACGGAACCGCCTCCTGAGAAAGTCCCGGCAACGCGTCGAATTCACCGAGGATGCCGATGATCGGAGGGTTTTCTCCAAGGGAAAACTCCGCCGTGAACGCAGTCGGAATACCGGCGACCTGTTTGGTGATCTTGAATCCCGCCCGTTCGAGCATCGACGCGAGCAGTGCGGAGGATTTCGTTTCCTGATATCCCGGCTCGGCGAAATTCCAGATCTGGAGCGCTGCATCCCAGTCCTCGGCGAGCCGAGCATTGACGATTCCGCACAGTTCCTTTTTCTCCTTGGAAACCCGATCGTCGGCCTTCAGGTAGTTCGAACAGCAGACCAGCAAAAGGATCAAGCCGCAGAAATTGAATGGTCGCAATCCCATAGCCATGCTTTCGTGTTCATCGGTGGAGTAGTGATTTGTCTTCGAAGGGAGATCTCGAGAAATGCAGCGAAATGATCGTGTCATGAAATGACCTGTATTATCTCGCTGATGTTCTTCGAAAACAATTGAAATTTGTCTTGGGAGTCACTTTGACAGATCGATTCGACCCTGCGTACCATGTCCCAAACGAATTCTTCGACAAGGAAAGTTGGAAGATCCATGTCACGCAACTGGCACTATGCACGTCACGACGAAACGCTGATTCGAAACCTCTCCCGGGAGATGAAAATCTCCCCATTGCTCGCTCAGGTCCTGATCGGTCGCGGATACGAAACGGCCGCAGCGGCGGCGAGTTTTCTGAACGCCTCGCTCAACGATCTGCATCCCCCCGAACTGTTGCCGGGTGTCAACGAAGCGGCGGATCGCGTCATTGCGGCGCTGCAATCGAATCGGCGAATCACGATCTACGGCGATTACGACGTCGATGGAATGACTTCGACCAGCCTGCTCTGGCATTGCCTGAAACTCGTCGGAGCGACCGTTGACTATTATATTCCGTCCCGGTTGGAAGAAGGCTACGGACTGAACTGCGACGCAATTCGTCAGTTGCACGACGAAGATCCCGAGCGGTTGTTGATTTCCGTCGATTGCGGAATTGCGAGCGTCGAAGAAGCTCGGCTGGCGAAGGAACTCGGACTCGAACTGATCATCACCGACCATCATCAGATGGCCGACGAACTTCCCGATGCCGCCGTCCTCGTTCATCCCCGGTTGCCGGGGAGCGAGTATCCGTTCGGCGAACTGTGCGGAGCTGGGGTCGCGTTCAAATTGTGCTGGGCGATCTGTCAGCGTTTGGGCGACGGAACCAAAGCGTCGCCGCGGATGCGGGAATATCTCAAGAGTGCGGTCTGTCTGGCGGCCTTGGGGACGATTGCCGACGTGGTTCCTCTGGTCGATGAAAACCGGGCGCTCGTTCGATTCGGTCTCGCGGGACTCGGTGAATTCGCATCTCCGGGTCTCAAAGCCCTGATGAAAGTCGCGGGGATCAACGGGAAGAAATCCTACGATGCCGACGATGTCGGGTTTACTCTCGGTCCGCGATTGAACGCCGCCGGACGGCTCGGACAGGCGCGGTTGGGAGTCGAACTGTTGACGACCGAGGACGAATCGCGTGCCGCTTCGCTGGCCGATTATCTGGATCAACTCAACAAAAGCCGTCAGACGGTCGAACGGAAAATCGTCAAGCGGGCCAAGGAGCTGGTCGCCGAGAATCCCGATTGGGACGAGCAACCCGCGCTGGTGCTGGCCGATGAAGACTGGCATCCCGGTATCATCGGAATCGTCGCGGGCCGGATCGCCGAACACTTCCAGAAACCGACCGTTCTGATCGCAATCGAAGCCGGAACAGGATTGGGGCAGGGATCGGGACGAACTTGCGGCAAGATCAATCTGCATCGTTCGCTGGAGGATTGTGCCGACCTGCTGATCGGGTTCGGCGGACACATCGCCGCGGCCGGATTGCGGATCGAGCGCGATCGGATCGACGATTTTCGTTTGCGGTTTGTCGAATCGGTCGTCCAGCACCACGACGAACAGGACTTTCTCCGCGAGGACTTGCAGATCGACGCCGAAGTGCGGCTGGGAGACGTCACGAATCGCGCCATCAAGGAACTTCAACGGCTCGGCCCGTTCGGACAGCAGAATTCCCACCCGGTCTTCGCGGCATCGCATGTCGAACTGGCGATTCCCGCAGCCACGATGGGAGAAGGGGGACGACATCTCAATTTGCAGTTGAAGCAGTTCGGGACCACACTCCGCGCGATTGCGTTCGGACGGGGAGAATGGGCGGAAGAAATGAATCGCGAAGCCGGTCCCTTCACGATCAGCTTCGCACCCATGATCAATTCGTTTCGAGGGCGGGAATCGGTCGAGTTAAAACTGATCGACTGGAAAGTCGAACAACCCGCGATCAACTGAGACCGCGATCGGACAAACCTTGCCTCACTCATCGAGGAGGCACGCTTCAAGTGAAAGACCTGACTGCATGACGGCCCCCGAAGATTTCCTCCAGCTCTCCGGAAAAACCATCCTGGTGATGGGCATCGCGAACCGGAAAAGTGTCGCGTATCACACTGCGAAATTGTTGCAAGCAGTCGGGGCGAACGTGCTGGCGGCGGTTCATACTGAGGCACGGATCGAACCGGTCAAGAAACTGCTCGGCGACGAGACTCCCGTCTTTGTGTGCGACGTCGAACAGCAGGCTCAGATCGACTCGCTAGCGGAAGCAGTCTCTGAACAAACCGACCGTCTGCATGGGTTTGTCCATTCGCTGGCCTTCGCCGATTATTCCGCCGGTTGGCTGCCGTTCAACGAGACACCGCGAAAGGCGTTTCTACAAGCAGTCGATATTTCATGCTTTTCCCTGACCGCCGTCTCCCAGGCGCTGAAACCATTGCTCGATCCGGAGCAGGGGAGCGTCGTGACAGTCTCGATCTCGACGACCCGGATGGCTGCCGAGAATTACGGGTACATGGCACCGGTCAAAGCGGCGCTCGATTCGTCGGTCTGCTTTCTGGCGAAGTCCTTTTCGGTCTTCTCGAAAGTCCGCTTTAACGCGGTCTGTCCCGGACTGCTGAAAACGGCGTCTTCCGCCGGCATTCCCGGATACATCGACAGTTTTCTGTTTGCCGAAACCGCGACGCTCCGCAAGGAAGCCGTCAAAACGGGAGAGGTTGCCCACGCGATCGCGTTTCTGCTCAGTCCACGCTCATCGGGCATCAACGCTCAGGGAATCGTACTCGACGCAGGGATGTCGATCAACTATTTCGACAATGCGATCGTCCGGCCCAAACACTGAAGAAAGGAGAAAACTTTTAATTACTCTCACAGCAGCATTGTTCGAAGCAGCCGTGCTTTTGACGTGCCTCAAGCCAGCGCGCGACACTCGGAATCAGACCGCGACTGGTGTGATGACCGCATCCGCAATCACATTCTGAGGAGCAGTCAAACTGGACGGCGTCAGTTTCCCCGGAAACGTCCTTACGGACGAGATCACCCAACCGATGAAAGAGTCCCATGGGGCGACGAACAGCCTGTTCGCAGGTTCCCGCTTCTGTGCAGCGGGGGGGAGCGGATTTTTCTGCAGAACCGACTTTGCACGATTCGGCACGGTTCCGTTTCCATTTGTGAATCAGAACGGGAAGCAGTCCTCTTGTGCGAGACTCTTCCGTGTCGGTGCAGGAATCGCCTGTCAGCATGGGAGGATAGTCACAATCCATACTTTCCGACTCGCGAAACAGGGGATCAGCTTCGATCAGCGGAGCCTGTGCATCCTCCGAAGGAGGAGCGAGAGGAGTACCCGATGATCCGTCTCTTTTGATCGGAGGAAGAAATTCTTCCTGTTTGGGAGGGGGGAGAGCTTTCGGAGGTGGAGTCGCCGCGACTTCGATTTTTGTCTCCGGGAGGGAGAGGGGGGAGAATTCTCGTGGTTGCTGTTGAAGAGATTCAAAGCGTTTGCGAAGTGAATCGAACTCGCTGGTCACCTGTTTCAGCGAACTCTTCATTTCGGCTGCTTCCGATCTCAGCTCTTTCGTACTGCTGTTGAGGCGCGCGAGTTGGGATTGGGATTCACCAAGTTTTTCCGTGAGAGTTTCCTTCTCTTGTCGTGTGAAACTTAACGTTTCCTGTCCGCGTTCGAGTGCCGTTTGTAACTCGGACTGCTTCCGCATGAGCGCATCGACTTTCGATTGCAGTTCTTCTCGAGCTGTCGATTCCGAGGCTAGGGCTTCCTTCATACGTTCGATTTCCGCCGACCCCGCGTACTGATCGGAAAGTCGAGGCTCGGAAACCGGTCGTACCTGGACTCCGTTCATCTCCACAGAAGGAGATTTTTGGGGTGCGGGAATCCGATCGGCATCGGCCACCAATGCGCCATCGTCGTGTACCTCAGAATCAGCAAAAGGGTCCGGCCTCGTCCCGACTCGTTGAGGATTTGCTTTCATCTGAAGCGACACACGATGTTTGTCGGAGAGTTCCGCCTGCGACGCTTGAATCATCCAGATCGAAAGGAAAATGACCAAAGCAAGGGTCATCGAAGTGAATGCCGTTTGGAGCGGTTGGGACTTCATCGTTTTGTTCGCCGAGTACAGATCACGAAAAGAGCGGGATCACTCACCCGCATTTGGTATTACTTCAAGTTTTCCGATGGATCCAGACTCGGAAAGAATTCGAAAAAATTACGCTTTTCTTTGAGTTCAAACGATCCTCCGTCCCGCTCCAGAACCACTCTTCCCGGAAAGATCGAACGCAATCGGAAGGGAAGGTCGCCGATCGAAATGAGATCGCCTTCGGAGTAGGCCCGTCCATTGATGATCGCCGATTTTCCTGCCGGACTGACGAGAGTCGCCAATAACTCCAATTCGGGAGGAGCGGGACGAACCCGATCCAGTTCAAAAAATTCACCCGCCTCGAGCGGTGTTGATTTCGAGGAAGCTTCCGAGACTGGTTGAACTTCGAGCGAGTGATTTGGAGAATTCGAGTCGACTTCAAGCGTCTGAACCGGTTGAGATTGATCCGTTTTCGCTGGTTTCGAATCGGGAATTCCTGCCAGAGGCTTCAACAATCGCGGCAGCCAGATCACCGCCGCCATCAGCAGAAGCAGCTTCACAAACGTGAATTTTTCCTTGCGCGATGCCATTCTCGCAGCTCTCCCGAGATAAGAGTTTCCTCACTCTTAAATCGGCCGAATGCGGCGATAGAATCAGCAGAACCCGCAAAATCGGAAAAATACTCACGATTTATCAGGCATTGATCGGAACCAGAAAGGACGAGTGAGTTGCTCGGATAATTCCATCCGCTGTGCTGTCCGGTTGCACGCTCTCATCGACGGCTTTGACGATCCCGATCGCCTCGCGTTTTCTCAGTCTCGAGGAGTTGGTAGATAATCGGATCGGCCAGGCTTTTCACAATATGGGTGGCGGAACTGAAATCGTGGCGGGCGGTGTGGCGGTGCGGGACTGAGATCGCAATCGCGCCCGCGGAGGATGCGGCTTTGGTACCCGCTTCGCTGTCTTCGAGAACCATCATCTGATGGGGACTGATCCCCAATCGTTTCGCTGCTTTGAGATAGATATCGGGTTCAGGTTTACCTCGCTCGACATCTTCGGCGGTGAACGTTTCGTGAAAGCGTTCCAGCAAAGTAAACCGATTGAGGATATTCTGCATATAGTTTCTGGGAGACGAAGTCGCCACGGCTTTGGGCATGTCGATTTGTTCGAGATGGTCGAGCAGTTCGAACAGCCCCGTCATCGGTTTCAGGTGTTCGTCCACCAATCCGAAGAATATTTCGTGGGACTCAGTGATCAGCCTGTCGACTTCCTCGCGGATCCCGGTGAGCTGGAGCATGTTCGCGATCGCTTCGGTCGGCCGGCGTCCGAGCATCGCGTTGCGGATTTCGTCGGTCATCCTGAGTCCTCGACGCTGGAGGAGTTCGTTACCCGAAATGTCGAACACATCCTCAGTGTTGAACATCAGGCCGTCGAGATCGAAAACTACCGCTAGGATGGTCATGTGCGTGATCTGTCTTCCAGAGTAACATTGCGGAAACTTTTATCCAGAAGTTCCATCGGATGCAGAACCGGAATGTTCTTACCCGCGTTGCGGAGCGCCGCTTGAATCTGCAACGTGCAACCGGCGTTCCCTGACACAACCACATCGGGGTTTGTTGCGAGAATATTTTTCAGTTTGCGTTGCGCGAGTCTGTCGGACATTTCCGGTTCCGTCAGATTGTAACTTCCCGCAGCTCCGCAACAGATTTCGGATTCGGTCAGTGGAACAAGTTCCAGGCCCGGAATCGTCGCCAGCAGTTCTCTCGGCTGTGCGCGAATCTGCTGAGCGTGGCACAAATGACAGGCGTCGTGATAGACCGCTCGAACGGGGATTTTCCCTTGTGGTGCAAGCAGGCCAAGTGCCGAGAGGAACTCGGAAACATCTTTGACTTTCCCCGTGAACTGCCGCAGTCGTTCAGTCGTAGTTTCATCGGTTCCCGAGACTTCCTCGGCGAGATGAGAATAATCCTTGAGCATCGCTCCACAACCCGCGACATTCACGATGATTGCGTCGAGATCTTCCTGCAGGAATGCTTCGGCGTTCTTTCTTGCAAACTCCAGCGCGGGCAGATCGTTCCCGCTGTGGTAGTGAATCGCTCCACAGCAGACCTGCGTGTCGGGAATCACCACCTCACAACCCTGTTCCTGCAGCACGCGTGCGGTTGCACGATTGGTTTGCGAGAACATCGCCTCCGCCACGCACCCCGTGAACAATCCGACCCGTGCCCGCTGTTCTCCTTTGGCAGGAAGCACCTTGGGGAAAGGTTTTCCGGAGGGCTGCAAGCGGGGCAGTTGTGCGTACATCCGCCGCAGTTTTCCGGGTAATAATTTGTGGAGGCGGAAGGCTTCGAGAACTCGATCCAGTTTCAGAAACTGCAACAATCGCATCGGAGCGAGCGCGAGTTTCACTCGCTTGGGATAAGGGAACAACCCTTGTAGGATCCAACGGTCGAACCAGCCACTGGATTTGCGGGACGTTTTTTTCATATCGACCCGGAATGGCTCGATCAGACGACCGTATTGAACCCCCGAAGGACAGGCTGTTTCGCAACTGCGGCAGTCGAGACAGAGATCGAGGTGTCGTTCGATCGTCTCGGTCAGCTCAGTCCGCCCGTCGACCACCGCTCTCATCAGATAGATTCTGCCTCGAGGAGAGTCGTTTTCATTTCCTGTTTCGAGATAAGTCGGGCAAGCAGATGTACACAGCCCGCAATGCACACAATCAAGAAATCGCGTGTAATCAATCTCCGATCCGACGATGTGAAGAAGTGGAGCCTGTTTGGTCTCGTCAGACATGAAAGTTCCTAAAACGGCATCGCATGAGGATTCAGTAGCCGATGGGGATCGAGCTGCTGTTTGATTTTTTTCATCAGTGGTATCGAATTTCCGGTCAGTCCCCACCAGTTGAAGTTGTCTCGAATATCAACATCGGTTTGAAGCAAACACAAATTACCGTTGTGGCTGTGAACATACTGAGTGAGATCGTTGAGGATTCGTTTCAGTGATTCCGGTGATCCAGGCTCCTCGGAACAATGACCGGTAGAAATCCCGTTTCCAGCGTGAGCGACTGCACTGACTCCCGAGGAGTGACATTTCTCCAGAAATGAGAGCGTCGAAGATGGCGGCAGATTCGCCTGAAACGTCAACGGAACATCGCCACCGTCGGGAAATTCGCGAAGAGTTGCCAGCAACAATCGAGCGAGATCGGCCCCGACTTCTTCCATCATGTCGGAGGAAAAATGGCTCAATTCATTACGGACTCGTGCAACCTGCCAAAAAATATCCTCAGGGCTTCCTTCGTAAAACACAAGTAGCACTGGCTTGTCAATCGGGAACGACACGCGAGAATCCGCCACAATAAACTCGGCTGCCAGAGGAGTCAGTACTTCCAGCGCCACGGGACGCGTCTCGGAATTCAACAGCGATTCGACCATCCTGTCGATTTCCTGGAACGTTGAACACGAAACCCAGATCGCTTCCAGAGACTCCGCTAACGGCTTGACCTTGAGTGTCACTTGTGAGATGACCCCCAGCGTTCCCCGTGACCCGGTCATCAGCTTACAGAGGTCGTATCCGGCTACGTTTTTGACAACTCGCCCTCCGGCGTGAAAGACCCGACCATCGGCAGCCACCGCCGATACACCAATCAGATAATCACGGAGAGTCCCATGCGAAAAACGTCGCGGTCCGCTGACGTTGCAGGCAATCGCTCCCCCCACTGTTGCCCGGTGGGTATGAGTGATGTCGATCGGGAGCTGTTGCCCTTCCTTGGCCAGAATCCCCGCCAACTCAGAGATTCTGACTCCCGACTCGACGGTGATCGTCATGTCTCTGGCAGGATAATCGACGACGCGATTCAATTGTGACGTCGAGACGAGCTGTCCAGACGGTTGTCGCGAACCGAGAAACTGTAACGCCGTCCGTCCGCCGACGGGGGAGATCGACTGCTGCTCACCGGCAGCATTTTCGCGCAAAAAGCGGCTCAACTCTTCTTCCGAAGCGGGAGCGAATTGCGATGGTGAGGGATCGGGAGGAGTCATGCTCTCTTCATTCGCTCAGGCGTGTGCCTGCTTTCCTGGGTGGCTGCGTTCGATCTGTTCCATCCCACACGCTCCTGCAACAGGAAGCATCTTGCGAGGACTGCAACGACCGTCAGGATTGAACGCCATTCGAATCTGGGACATCACGAACAGGTCGTCTTCCGAAAACAGGCGGTTCATGAAACTGATCTTTTCGACGCCGATGCCATGCTCTCCAGTCACGCTTCCGCCAAGTTCGATGCATTTGGAGAGAATCTCGTCGCTCGATTTGAGGACGCGTCCGATCTGCTCTTCATCTCGTTCGTCGAACAACAGAATCGGATGGATGTTGCCGTCCCCTGCGTGAAACACATTGACAACTCGCAAGCCGTGACGCTGTGCCGACTCGGTGATAAAGTCGAGGATTTCCGGAAGACGGGTGCGCGGGACGACCCCGTCCTGAGTGCAGTAACTGGGACTCAATCGACCGATCGCACCAAATGCCTGCTTTCGGCATTTCCAGAGGAGTTGGCGATCCCGATCGGTACTTGCACGGCGAACTTCGCGTGCTCCTTTATCGCGGCAGATTTTTTCGATGTCTGCAGCTTCGCGAACCGCAGAGACTTCGAGTCCGTCCACTTCGATCAGCAGAACGGCCCCGGCGTCGAGGGGAAATCCGAAATGAAACGCTTGCTCGAGAGCGCCGACAATGCCCTGATCCATCAATTCCAGAGCCGCCGGGATAATTCCCGCGCCGATGATCTCGCTGATTGTCTCGGTGGCATCGCGGACGGTTTCGAAAACGCCCAGCAACGTTCGGTACGCGGCGGGATTCCGCGTCAATCGCACCCAGATTTTTGTCACGACACCAAACGTCCCTTCGCTTCCGACAAATAAACCGGTCAAATCGTAACCGGCATCCTCCTCGACGGGACCACCAAGTTGGATGATCTCTCCTTCGGGTGACACAAACTCGACACCCAGCACGTGATTGACCGTTACTCCGTACTTCAGCGTATGAGGTCCTCCCGAATTCGTTGCGACATTGCCTCCGAGCGTGCATGCTCCCTGGCTGGAGGGATCGGGTGCGTAGTGATACCCGGTCCCCTTCAGATGCTGGGTCAGATGCACGTTGACAACGCCGGGCTCCACAACCGCGTAGCGGTCTCGGAGATTGACTTCGAGAATGCGGTTCATGCGGGTCAACGTGATCATCATGCCCCCACCTACAGGCAACGTTCCCCCGGCCAGTGACGTCCCCGCACCGCGCGGAACGAACGGGACATCGAATTCGTTACAGATTTTCACCAGTTCGACAATCTGCTCGCGATTGGAAGGAAACACAACAACGTCGGGAGCTTTCTTCTCGACGACGTAACCGTCGCATTCGTAAACGAGCAGTTCCTCGGGCCGGTAGAGCAATCGTTCCTCCCCCACGACCGCGCGAAATCGATCGATCAGTTCTTTGGCCGGGGGTGCGGTCGTGGTGCTCATGTCGTTTGCGTGTTGGATGATCTGTGAAGAGAGCAGCGATCAATAGTTAAACCCGTTTTTTCGCAAATGAACGTAAGGTTCATCTTTGAACGTCGTTCCTTCGGTGGAATTCTCGATTTGCAGGAAGTAGATCACATGATCTCCCGCTTCGTTCTGGCTAACGATTCGTCCCTCGAGTGAACCGATCGCGTCCGACAGGAGCGGAAGTCCCGTCGTCCCGCGCGTGATCTCAATACCTTCGAAGGCGTATTCGTCCGGTTCGAAGCCTTTTCCAAACTGTTTGAAATAACGGCCGCTGTTGGATTTGCCCAGGATTGAGACGGCCGCGACGGGATTCTGTTTGAGCCAGTCGTTGACATATCGCTTGGAATTCACTGCCACACTGACAATCGGAGGCTCGAAGGAAGCCTGCTGAACCCAACTGGCGAGCATCCCCGTTTCCTTTCCCGCTCCATCGGAAACAGTCAGAATGAAGACTCCGCTGGGAGTTTTTCCCAGGACGGGCGCGATCGCGTCCCGCTGTTCGGGAGAAAGAATTGTTTCGCTCATGACAGTATCACCTTGCTGAACGTTTTTTCGCTCACTCAATGGTCATTTTAGGGTTCCGAGTGAGACATGCAACTTGGGTGATGTGTGCGAATCCGGATTTCCCGTCTGCGGAATGCCTGATTGTGTCGTCGCAAGATTCGCAGGAGGCTATAATCAGGGGATCAATTCAGGATTTTCCTCGATGTCCTCCGCCAGAGACAAAGTCAAATCGTTCCCCTCCGGACCAGGCGTGTACCTCATGAAGGACGCCCAGGAGCGGGTGATTTATATCGGCAAAGCGGTTAATCTCAAATCGCGTGTAATCAGCTATTTCACCAAAGCCGCAGAAATCGATCGGCGAACAGCCGATCTGATTCACGCGATTGCAGACGTCGACTTCATCGAATCGGACAGCGAAGTGGACGCCTTGCTGCTCGAAGCCCGATTGATCAAGGACATCCAACCCAGGTTCAACTCCGAACTCAAGGACGACAAATCGTTTCCCTATCTGCAAATCACCACCAATGAAGATTTTCCTCGTATCGAATTTACTCGCACGCCTCTGACGCAGGGGGTCAAACTGTATGGACCGTTTGCAAACGCGAAGAAACTGCGGGGGGCGATCGCCGTCCTGCAGAAAATCTTCCGCTTTCGTACATGTTCGCTGGACATCGAAGAGAACGACGAACGGTGGCAATGGTTTCGTCCCTGCCTGCTCGCCAGCATCAATCAATGCACCGCCCCGTGCAATCTGCGGATCAGCAAAGAGGAATACCGCGAGGACATTCGACGTCTGAAAATGTTTCTCGACGGACAAAAGAAAAAGCTGCTCAAGGAAATGCAGCAGGAGATGCAGCAGGCGGCGTCCGAACTCAAATTCGAAAAAGCCGCCCGCTTGCGGGATGAAATCACAGCGCTCGAAAACATCCATCTGCGCGGAGACCTCGAACAGCACGCTCAACCGGAAGTATTTTATACCGATCCCAAAAAAGGAGTCGCCAGTCTGAAAAAAATGTTTCAGCTCGACAAGCCTCCGCGCCGGATCGAAGGGGTCGATATCGCTCATCTGCAAGGAGGCGAAACCGTCGCGAGTCTCGTGCAGTTCATTGACGGACTTCCGTTCAAGCATGGTTACAAGCGGTACCGCATCAAAACGATCGACGGTGTCGACGATTACGGTGCGATTCGAGAAGTCGTGAGTCGTCGGATTCGGCGGCTGAAAAAAGAAGGCGAGCCGCTACCCGACATTTTGCTGATCGATGGAGGCAAGGGGCAGTTAAATGCCGCGATGGCTGCAATGAAAGCACTCGGTGTTGAACCTCCCTTTACGATTTCGTTGGCCAAGAAGGAAGAACTGGTCTTCGTCCCGGGAGAAGCCGAACCGCGCCGATTGAGCCGTCACGGATTCGGCCTCCGCCTGTTGCAATACGTTCGCGACGAATCACACCGCTTTGCCCAGAATTACCACCACCTGCTCCGCAGCAAATCGACGATCGAATAATTGTGACTCAGCACGCCCCAAGCTCTTTTCAAAGGACTGAAGATGTCAAACCGAAGTTTCGACCCACTTACCGCGGAGATAGTAGACCGAAACCAGAATCGCCTTGACCAGGACGTCCGCGCACATTCCAACCCAGGCTCCGATCAGCCCTCCGTCGAGAACCACTCCTCCCAGATACGCTAACGGAAGACGCACCAGAATCACGCCGATGAACGAGAAAATCATGGGGTGCCTGGTGTCTCCCGCTCCGCGCAGCGAATTACTGAAGATAATCGACATCGCCAGTGGAAGCTGAAACAGCGCTAAGAGGCGAAACGCCGGAACTCCGACTTCGTGGACGCGCGGCTGATCGCTCATGAACTGATAGATTGTTTCAGCACCAAAAAAGAACACGAACGTCAGGAACAACATAAATATCGAACATTGCTTGAGTGCCGTCTTTCCCGCTTGCAGAGCGCGGTCCGGGAGACCGGCTCCCAACGATTGTCCGATTGCGGTCGAAGCTGCGATTCCCCAGGCGAACGCGGGCAAAAATGATATTGCCTCGACATTGATCCCGACGACGTGGGCGGCGAAGACGGTCGATTCGGTATCGCTCGACTCCAGTTGTGAGATGATCATCAAAAACAGAAACTGTCCGACCCAGACGATGCTCCCGTCGAGCAATGCTAACCTTCCAATTCTCAAAATCCGGGCGACGAGTTCGTCGCGAAGCCGAAACTCGGAGAAGTCGATTTTCAAATGCCCCGACCCCCGCAGCAGACAGATCAGCATGATCGATGCCCCGCAAATTTTGGCCGCGACGGTTCCCATTACGATTCCATCGACTCCCCGGCTTGCGATCCATTCGCTTCCCAGTCCGACGTTCGTTCCAATCCCGAAAACCAAAATCGCTGACACGATGATGTTCACAAGATTCATGAATCCCAGGACATACATGGGGAGTCTCATGTTTCCCGATCCTCGCAACGCAGACGCTGCGATGTAGGTAAATCCCAGGAAAAAATGTCCGAACGCATCGTAGCGCAGATACCGCACCGCAATCTCGTATGCTTCTCCGCGCATGTTGACTAACCGCGCAAACAGCGGCGCGATCAACCAGAAGAGAATCGCGATCCCGACACCCATCACGGTTGAAAGCGCCAGCGACCGGTTCAGAAAGCGGTTGGCGTCGGCGAACTTTCTGGCTCCGTAATGACGGGAGACCAGCGCGGTCGTGCCTGCACCGACCAATCCAAAAATCAACGAAGCCAGCCAGCCGACGTAGGATGCCACACCGATGGCCTTCGTGGCATGCTCGCTCAACTTCCCCGCCAGAAATACGTCGTAAAAGCCGACCAGGAAACCCAGAAAATTTTCGAGCAGGACGGGCAGCGCCAACACGAAGATGACGCGCGGCAAAGGGCCGGTCAGAATGTCGGATTCCCGAAGATTCGCAGCTTCCGCATCGTGTTCAGTCATCTTGGAGACGGATTCCCAGATCGTTCAGACAATACCTGACTAACCCGGCGGCCAGTCGCGATTCTTCCGAACTATTTCCGTGCGTGACCGGAATTGTTTTTCCGGCGGCCATCAGGATACAGGAGAATTCTTCCGATTGGGATGAATCGCGGTCTTTCTGAGTCCGGTTTTTTCCCGAATTGAGCAACGCCCCACGCACGAGTTTGATCTCGGTCACCGCTTCGGCACGAAATCGTCTCGTGTATCGAACAGGACCGAGTGACCACCTCCCCCACGATTCCTGCCGACTCAACAAGAGTTGAAATCGGCCAAACAGAACGTACGACGCGACGGCCAGCAACCCGATTCCAATCGCGTGGAACGGCAGCGAAAACAAGAGCATCCCATACTTGAAGAGACCAGGCGCCTGCGAGACGCCCCACGTCCAGACGATTACGAACGATTCCCAGAAGATTCCGAAAACCAGCAGGCACCCACCGCCGAATGAAGAATCCTTGGAGGACCGGATATCCACGCTTAACAACCATTCGTCGACGCCGGGGTGTTTCAGACGGAAAATTGAATCCGCGCTCAGTTCGTCGGGAGCAACCATCCGCACGGGCGTCGCTTCGGTAATTTCTCCCGCTTCGACAACCAGCCACGAACCGCACTGCTCGCATTGACAGCGTCCTGTGGAGAGCCAGGAACCATCCGCCGCGACGAGCCGTGTTTTCCGGGCACAGGCCGGGCACGCGGGGGTCAAACTGTTTTCGGCGGGGCGATCCGGATCGTAGTCACCGGCTCTCGCATGCGCCGCGGACGAATCGCGGTAATGCCAGGCGAGGAACGAATTCAGTGTCTCGACGTACCAGTCTTTGGCGTCACGTTCCCAAGCCGTTCCAAAACTCAGCGACTTGCCGACCCCCTGCAATTCGACCCGATAGACGGGAAGGTCGTTCTCCGTGTAGGAAGTGACGAGTTCCGCACGGGACGAATCATTGAGTACGATTTCGGAATTCTTCTTCCTGTTGAACAGAATCGTCTGCATGACGGCGCGACCCGGCTCCAGAAACAGATACCCCCGCGTAAACCTCAGGCGAATCCAGATCACCGTAATCACCAGGCCGATCAGGAGAAATAAACCCGGGATCAGAATGACCGCCGGCGGGAAGTCCGGATCATTAAGCCCCATGAAAGAGAAGAAGACGAAAACCGCCCCGGAAATCAGACTCCAGATCACCGCGAAACAACCGAGCGATCGGCTCCGCTTGCCTCCCGCTGGGAGCGAGATCATCAGCCGATTGTTGTCCGCCTCGATGATCTCGATCCGGCTCTCCCGAGGGGGCGGATTGAGCGGCACGTCCAAATCCGAGAGTTTCAGTTCGTTGATCAACGAGGCCTCAAGTTTCTCTCCGCATGAGAAGCAGTGGGACAGTCCCCGCAGGATCAGCTCGTCGCGATCGATACGTTCCCCGCACGACTGGCAGGTGATCGGATTTCCCATGAGTTCGCTTTCCAACGCGAAAGCCCGTGCCGGACGACGGGAGCATCAACCGTAACGCGCGAAGACCTGGGGACAAGATAATTCCCTCCGGATCGAAACTCAAATCCGAACAGAGATCGATCCTCGGCGGCGACGGTCGGCTCGATCATCGAAAACGATGAGTCCGGCTCGCTTGTGACCTGCTGGGGGCATTGATAGCCTGAACCGCTTGACTGATCTACTTTGGGAGAATTTGCGATGGCGGAATTCAGACCGCGTCAGGCAACTGGTCTCGGCAACAGACCGAAATGGCGTTCGACGACCATCCTCACAGTCCGGCATAAGGGAATCGTGGCAATCGGAGGTGACGGACAGGTGACGTACGGCGACACCATCATGAAAGAAGACACCCGGAAACTCCGCTGGGTTCTGGATGGCAAAGTGCTGGTCGGATTCGCAGGTTCGACCGCCGACGCGTTCGCCTTGCTGGAACGGTTCGAGGCTAAAGCCAAAGATTATCCCGGCAACATTGTGCGTGCCGCCACCGAAATGGCCCGCGACTGGAGAACCGATCGCGCGCTGCGGCGGCTCGAAGCCATGATGGTCGTCATCAATGAGGAATTCAGCCTTCTGATCACCGGTCAGGGAGACGTCGTTCAGCCGGCGGACTCGGTCATCGGTATCGGATCGGGCGGGCCCTATGCGGTTGCGGCCGCCCGAGGCTTGCTGAAACATTCCGATCTGTCCGCGGCCGACATTGTCAGAGAGTCCTTACAGATCGCCGCGGGGATCGATATTTACACGAACGACAACATTTTGGTGGAGGAGCTTCCGTGCAAGAATTGACACCGCGGGAGATCGTCGAACAACTCGACCAGCACATCGTGGGACAAGCCGCCGCGAAGAGGTCCGTCGCCATCGCGCTACGGAATCGTTGGCGCTGGAAGCAGCTTCCTGAAGAAATGCGCAAGGAGGTCACCCCTAAAAACATTATGATGATCGGTCCGACCGGAGTCGGAAAGACGGAAATCACCCGCCGGTTGGCGCGTCTGACGGGCGCACCCTTCATCAAAGTTGAAGCTTCCAAGTACACCGAAGTCGGGTACTACGGCCGCGACGTGGAAAGCATGATCCGCGATCTGGTCGAGGCGGCGATCGGGATCGTTCGCGCTTCGAAGCGACTCGAGGTGATCGATCGCGCACAGGAAAAAGTGGAAGAGCGGCTGCTCGAGTTGCTGGTTCCAAAACTCGAATACGAGACTGACCCCGAGAAACGCAAGGAACTTGCCGAGCGACACGCACGAAGTCGCGAAAAGTTCCGCAAAAAACTGCGGAACGGCGAACTCGAAGAGAGCCGGATTGAACTCGACGTCGAACAACGGCATTCCCCGGTTCAGGTGTTTTCGAATATGGGGGTCGAACAGATGGATATGGACCTGCAAGGCATGCTCGAACGCATGATGCCTCGTCAATCGAGCCACAGAGAACTGAGAGTCGAAGAGGCTCGCCGCGTCCTGCTCGAGCAGGAAATCGAGCAACTGATGGATCGAGATGCGATCAATGAAGAAGCGACTCATCTCGCCGAAGAAACGGGAATCGTCTTCATCGATGAGATCGACAAAGTCTGCGGTAGCGAGGGAGACGGCGGACGCGGAGCCGACGTTTCGAGACAGGGAGTCCAGCGCGATTTACTCCCCATTGTCGAGGGGACCACCATTCAAACGCGATACGGAATCGTCAATACCGAAAAAATCCTGTTTGTCGCGGCGGGAGCGTTTCACCGTTCGAAGCCTTCCGACCTGATGCCCGAACTGCAGGGACGCTTTCCCATTCGCGTCGAACTGACTGACCTCACTCAGGAAGATTTCATCAGAATCCTGACCGAGCCGACCAGTTCACTGACGAGACAGTATCAGGAACTGCTCAAGGCGGACGGCGTGGAACTCGAATTCACGAAGGATGGCATCGATATGCTTGCCAAGTTCGCCTTTCGGGTCAACCAGACCACGCAGAACATCGGTGCTCGGCGGCTGCACACGATTCTGGAGCGACTGCTGGAATCGGTCAGTTTCGAGGCGCCCTATCCGAAACCCCAGCACGTCGTCATCGATCAAGCTTACGTCGAATCGCAACTCGAAGAACTCTCGCAAGACGAAGAACTGCAAAAATACATTTTATAGCAGTTCCCGGCTGAACACTTTCGCTCGATCACTTCGGCCGCTTGATCGATTGAATCATCGTTTCGATTTCTTCGAAATCGAATTCTTCCTCGGGACCATTGATCGTGATCATGATCACGTTTTTGTCGGGTGCCAACACAATCTGCGCGGTAAACCATTCGGCTCCCGCTCGATCGGCCGGAACACCTTGCATTCTGGGTTGCGTACCGTGTGAGTAGACGGCGGAAACCTCCATTCCATCGACCGTGTACGTTTTCGATTCCGACTTGAAGTTTTCAAGATGAGTTTGACCGCCCGCTTGCATCTGCATCGATCGCCTGACGTCATCCATCTGAGCTTCTTGAACGGGCATGTTCATCCCCATGAGCATGAGCATCGATTCCCCATCTCGTGCTTCATAGCTGACGGTTTCCATTTTCATCATCACCAGATCCATCGTCATCGCTTGAACGGGGTCGAATCGCTCGGATACTTCGAACTCGAGGATCGAGTTCTTGATTTCAGCGATCTCGGTGGGATTGGAAGTCGCTCGCGGTTCTTCGATCTTGCTGACAAACCAGACGGCTCCACCACAACACAAAAGCATCAGAACTCCGAAGATTCCCCCCACGATCAGCAGGACTTTCGAGCCTGTGCTCATCGATTTCGCGGCTGGTTCGCGCAGATGCCGTGAGTCAAACTCGTCTTCATCGTTCGAATAAAAGGAATCATCTCGTCGGTTCATGAGGTCACTCTCGGCTGGAGATCGAGACATCGATCTCACCAAGGTATGGAGAGCAGACCGCTTCTGCAAGTCGAGAATCTGATGAATGAATTGCCTGAAGCAGAGTCTTCGATCAGTCGAGACGTCGCTCTCGAATTATCCCGCTCGACGTATCTGATGCGTTCGTTCGAGATCTCGCCAATAATTGCGAAGTCTTTTTTTCTGTTTTTTGGTCAGACCTTTCAAGATTTCGAGATCGAACGGTTCGCCATCCGCGGCCAGCAATTCCATCATTTCGATCCGTTCTCTCAGCACTTCTTCATCGACCGAGGAGGCGCTGATCTCTGCGGCATCGAGTTTGACGACCTGCACCTCTTCTACTTCTTCCTGGGGCGACTCATCGGCTTGCGAACGCCAGTCATTGTCCGGTGTCTCGGGACGTTTGGCTTCGACGGTCTCGGACTTCTTCCGAACTCCCCTGCGGCGAGGGGGAGTCGATGGTGGCGCGGCGGAGGGTTTTCTCCGCGTTGCTTTGTCTCGATTCGAGTGGGCTGTTTTTTTCTCTGCTGCCGCAGTAGCGTTCTGAATTCGGCGTCGCTTCAGATAGCCGAGAATTCGTGACAGAACGCCAGCGTGCTGGGCTCCCAAAGCAGGCTCTGCAGAAACGTAACACACATGCCGGGCGAACCACATCAGGCTCATCAATAGGGAAATGTGACCTCCCAGAACTAGCCCTTGTTCGATCAGAATCGGGGTGTTCAATTGTGAAAAGAATTGGGGTCCCAATCCTCCGGCGAGTAATCCGACTGCAATCCAGAGATGAGTTCTTCCCAGTTTTGAACGGCGCATCTCTCGATCGCAGAACCAAAGCAGGATCAGAGAGACTCCGCTGGTGGGGATGATCCAGTTCCAACTCAGCTCGTTCCACGGCATGCGAGCATTGACATGTGCCAATGTCTGGTTCAGTACACGATCGGCACCAATCAGGACTCCGAAGGAAACGGCGAAGAGAAACAATCCGATGTATCGCCAGACGCGAAATCGTCCTCCGTAATCGGTGAGACTGCGCGAACGAGCCCAACCGATCAGCCAGGACAACTGGCCGCTCAGGAAGAGCAGCGCGGCACTCGCGACGGGAAAGATACGACCTGTCTCTGCATTGAAGACGAGAGAAAAACCTTGACCCAGGTCGTGCTGTCGTTCGAGCCAGGCTCCGTAGAGGAAGCCTCCACCCAGGAGTACCAGCAATAACGAGATCACCCAGAGTTTCCACACACGATAGTGGATGATTCGCTTGACCGGGTAGCGATGATTGCGAGACGACTCGATCTGACCCGGCACAAATACAACGGCAGCATTCTCGTCCGAAACATTTTGTTCGGAGAGTAGTCGACGTCGACGACGATCGTCGTGAGACGATGATCCGGCGAAATCGGAATTCATTCGAAATATCCTTCCGTGGAGCACGCAGCAGAGATGCAGAATTGAGGCAGAAACAGTCCTTTGTTTCCGCGCTTCCTCTGTGGATGCGTTCCGACGCATGCACTTCTAAGATCGGTTCTACCTGCCAAAATCTGTGAGTCCCAATGTCACTGAAACCGAGATCTGCACAGGGTTTCCTTCGCGGAACTGTGAAATCTCTTCAGACGAGAAAGTTGACCGGGTTTATCCAGACTCCGTGACTGATTTCGGCGACAACGAGTGAATCGAAATTCAGGCCAGTCTTCGCGAATTGAATATTGATCAGCTCAGGAGTGAAAAACTTTAAGGTATTTCCTTAGTTCACGCGAGTCTTTTAGCTGTTAAGATGTAGTGAGACTTAACGAAGTGTCATCTTTACAGTCCGAGGAATGAATGGGGCATCTGAATATTCTCACGGGACTTAAGTCCGGAACAGAGGTCACGTTAGGGTCTGGAACGGCCGTCTTGGGCCGCGAGGCGGATTGCGAAATCTTCCTGCCCGACAAGACCGTATCCCGCCGACATGCTCAAATAACCTTTCGTCAGGACGGATATTATCTGGAGGATCTCCAGAGCCGTAACGGAACATACGTCAACGGTCAAAAGATTCAGAAGCCGCTCCGTTTGTCTGATCAGGACCAGATCCAGCTCTATGATGTCACCTTAACCTACTGCGAATCCAATCCTGTCACGACAAAAACGATTCCGCACCAGGGATTGGGGCGTGGCGTCTGGCCGAATTCGGGTTTGGATCTCCGTTTTTCGGATTTAGTCTCTACCGAAACCGTCGCCGAGATGGACGTCACGCATGGCGACCCTCGAAACAGAAACAATGCAGAAATTCGGCTGCAACTGATTCTCGAAATCACACGCTGTCTGGAGTCACCCTTCGAACGCGAAAAAATGTTGTCGCGTTTGCTCGAATGGCTCGTTCTGATTTTCCCGCAACTCGATCGTGCTTGCATTTTCATGGCGGACGATTCGGGCCGGCATTTGAATCCTGTGGCCGTCCATCAGGGTGGCGGGTCCAGCGTCCACGGACATACTGTCCGGCCGATTTCCCATCTGATTCTCCGCCAGGTGATGGGGAGAGGAAAGGCGGTTCTCAGCGTCGATCGCATGCTTCCCGAAGAACAGATGAACGTGCTGGAACAGGATTACTGCTCTCAGATGTGTGCCCCTTTGATGGGGAACACCCGCAAACCGTTTGGAGTCATTTACGTCGATTCCGATAATCCGCAGCAGCGCTTCACACCCGATGATCTGAACATTCTCACGTGTGTGGCGATCCTGACTGGCCAGGCGCTGGAGCAGGAATCTCAACATTCGGCTCGTTTTCGTGCGGTGGTCGATCATGCGGTCGACGGGATCATCACGATGAACGAGAATTGCTCGATCGAATCAGTGAACCCGGCCATCGAAAAGTTGTTCGGATTTACGAGTCAGGAATTGATCGGCGAGCCGGTCTCCCGCTTGATTCCCCAGGCGACTCCAAAACTGTTCGCACAAACCGAGCCGAGCGAAGATGTTGCGACTAACGGAAAACGAGGTCGCGCTCAGGAAATGCTGGCCCAGAAGAAGGACGGGACAAAGTTCCCGATCCATCTTTCGATGGGAAGTTTCGAACTGGGCGGCAAACGTTACACGACAGGAATTCTGCACGACATCAGCGAGCGAAAAATCGCCGAACTCCGGCTCAAACTCAGTCAGCAGGAACTGAAGGATTTCGTCGAAAATGCGGTCATCGGCCTGCACTGGCTCGCACCGAACGGAAAGGTCCTCTGGGCCAACCGGGCTGAACTCGAGCTGCTGGGGTATGCCTCCGAGGATTATGTCGGTCACGATTTTTCAGAATTTCATGCCGATCCGGACACGGCGGAGGAACTCCGCGAAAAACTCAAACAGGGGCAGGAACTGCGAAACTTTCCCGCACGCCTGAGATGCCAGTCGGGAAAAATCTGCGACGTCCTGATCAGTTCGACGATTTTTCGTCGCGACGGCGAGATCGTTCAACATCGATGCTTCACGCGGGATATTACCGAAAAGAAAAAAGCGGAAGAAGAACTTCAGGCGTTAAACGAAACTCTGGAACAGAAAGTCCGCGACCGGACACAATCCGTCAAGCTGCTGCAAAATGCAGCAGTGATCGCGAACGAAGCCGAATCGATTACAGAAGCACTCGAAAAAACTTTGAATCTCGTATGCGATCAAATGAATTGGCCGTACGGACACGCCTACCTCGCCGATCCACACGACCGGAACTGCTTTATGGATAGTGGAGTCTGGACGAGTCGTCGCGGTGAAGTTCCTCTCGCTCTGATGAAAAGTTCGGCAGCTACGCAATTTCATCCCGACGAAGGTCTGGTCGGTCAAGTGATTTCGACCCGACGCCCGAAATGGTTTGAGGATACAAACAAAGAGTCCCCTTTTACCAGAACCTGCGAACTTGCGGACAGTTCGCTGAATTTCGTGCTGGCGTTTCCGATCCTGATGGGAGACCAGGTCGTCGGCGTGCTCGAGTTTTTCGCTTCCGAAATCGAGGAACCCGACAACCATCTGCTGGAACTGATGACGAACATCGGAACGCAACTCGGCCGGATCGTCGAACGGCGGCGGATGCAGGAAGAATTGATCGATGCCGTCTGGGAACAGCAACGCTACTTCGGACAGGAACTGCACGACACGCTAGGCCAGGAATTGACTGGCATCGGTATGATGGTCAATAGTCTGGCCCGTAAGCTGGAGGCTTCCGGAAGCGAAACCGCTCAATCGATTCGTGAAGTCGGCGAAATGATTCAACAGGCGAAAACGGGTGTGCGCCGGTTGGCCAAAGGATTGTTCCCCGTCGAAGTTGACGCCGAAGGCCTGCGCGCCGCTCTCGAAGATCTCGCCCGGATGACCTGCGAGCGATGCTCGATCGATTGCAAGTTTTCGGCAGAAGGAACCATTCAGAACATCGATAACAGCGTAGCGACGCATCTGTTCCGAATCGCTCAGGAAGCCGTGAACAATGCAGTCAAGCACTCGCGAGCAAATCATATCCGAATCACTTTGGAATCATCTTCCCAAGATGTCGAATTGTTAATCTCGGATGACGGACGTGGAATCGACCAGGAACAAATGGATCAGTTCTCGGGTATGGGTTTGCGCATTATGCGATACCGTGCCAACCTGATTGGTGCTTCATTCGAAATCGGCGGAAATCCCGGTGAAGGTACCGAGCTCCGTTGCCACGTCCACTTATCTTCTCCCCTGACCCCAAAGAGGCACGAAAATGGAACTGCAAATGGAATCCAAAACCAGCGAAGCGAACATTCGAGTTCTCATCGTAGATGATCACCCGTTTATGCGGAGAGGGCTTGCCCAAACCATCAACGATTTAACGGAAATGTCCGTTTGCGGTGAGGCATCCAGCCGAACGGAAGGGCTTGAGCGAGTCGCGGAGTTGAATCCCGATCTTGTCGTTGTCGATATTTCACTCGGCGACGGGAGCGGAATCGAATTGATCAAGGAAATCAAGTCCCGCTGGCCCGACATCAAAATGCTCGTCTCATCGATGCACGACGAGTCTCTCTTCGCTGAACGGGCAATTCGAGCGGGTGCGCTCGGCTTCGTCAACAAAGGCGAAAGCTCCGAAGTCTTCGTGGACGCGCTTCGTAAGGTGAAAGACGGAAAAATCTTCCTCAGCCCGCGCATGACCGACTACGTGCTCAACCAATTCGCTTCGTCCAACGATGAACCCAACAAATCGCGAATCGATTCCCTTTCCGACCGCGAGCTGGAGGTCTTCGAACTGATCGGACGGGGGATGATCACCAAGCAGATCGCCTCCAAACTCGAACTGAGCCCGAAAACGGTCGAAACTTATCGCGAACACATCAAAATGAAACTCAATCTGAACAATGGAACCGAATTAACCCGGCACGCGGTGCAATGGGTGCTCGAACAGGGTTAACGAGCGGAAGCTCGGCACAATCATCGAACGTCTGACACGTCCCGGAGTTCTCGGCCTAAGAGGATTCCGGGACGTCGACGTATTCGAAGCAACTCGGGCAATCAACGATGCAGCTTGCACACATTCGCCTGCATCAGATCGTAGAACGACTTCAGCGTGATTTACCTGTCAACCATCGCAGCTTGTTCCTATCTCCAATCCTGCGACCAATCGGCCGTGTCGACGCCGCTTCGGATTCTCCACTCCCGCAAAACCGCGAGCAGTTCCTGTTTGACCACCTGCGAGTTCTCGTCGTTCCACAAATTGCGAACCTCATCGGGATCGGAGGTCAGATCGAACAACTGCCCGTCCGAATCGTCGAGAAAGTGGACCAGCTTCCAATCGCGATTTCGGACCATCGTCATGAACTCGCAGCCGGTCAGAATCCCGTCACGAACCTGTTCCGCGAAGACATGCTCTCGTCCGGACCACGCTCGACCTTCGAGTGAAGGGAGCATCGTTTTTGCCTCGAGGGAGTGCGGGACCTCAACACCGGCCAGTTCCAGAATCGTCGGTCCCAAATCCATCGGCTGGCACAGCGCGTCGATTTCTCGTCCTCCCGCGAACCGTTTGGGAGCCCACACAACGAGCGGAATCCGCGTAATTGCGTCGTACATCGTCCATTTCTGACTGTGTCCGTGATCGGTGAGACAATCTCCGTGATCCGAAGTGAAGATCACAATCGAGTTGTTGAGATATCCGTTCCGCTCGAGGGCTTCCATGATCTCCCCGACCTTTTCGTCGATCATCGTGACATTGGCGAGATAATACGCCCGCTGGCGATGCCGCTGCTCGTGAGTCGGATTCAATTCGAGAACGACCGAGTCGTGGTCGATCTCGTTGTTATGAATGCGCAGTTCCTTGAAGGCACGAGGCTGATTGTCGAGTTCTTCCTGCGTGACTTCCAGCAGCGGGAGATTTTTCTTCAGATATGGTTCTGCATAGCGGGGAACGGGATCATAAGGAGGATGCGGTCCGGGAAAGCCGATCTCCAGAAACAGCGGTTCCGTCTTGGGAATACTATCGATCCACCAGACCGCCATATTTCCCACGAAGATGTCCGGGTGAGTGTCTTCCGGCAGTTCCCATTCGAACGCCCCGAGCCGAGCGCGATAATCGTCGAGTTTGCGATAAAGCTCGCGTTGCTGTTTGATCAATCCCCGAAATCGGAGCGCCTTATCCCACTCGTCGAAGTAATAGCGGCCCTCAAGATAGCGGTCCTTGTTTTCGACGACGTACCGCTCATCGAAGCCGAGTTCCGTCTCAAACGGCCAGGTGTGCATTTTTCCGATGTTGGTGCAGTGATATCCCGAGTCATTTAACAGTTCGATCCACGAACGACGCCAGGTGTCGGCATTTTTGAGAATGCCCGTCGTGTGAGGGTAATACCCTTTGAACAGCGAAGCGCGAGCCGGAGCGCAACTCGCCGCAGTGACGTGACACTGACTGTAGACTACCCCTTCCCGCACCAACCGGTCGAGATTGGGAGTGTCCATATAGTCGTAGCCGAGCGCGTTGATCGTGTCGTAACGCTGTTGGTCGGTGATAATGAAGATAATGTTCGGGCGTGAATCGGTCATAGTTGGTGAGCTAATTTATGAGAATTTGGACAATCGCGGAGAGATTGGTGCTTACAGAAATGGAGGTACCAACACGGTAATTCGCTTCGATTACGGCTCTGATTTGAATCTCAACCAGAGGACATCCTGGATGAACTCGCGGGCAACCTTGAGAGGGTCGATTCCTTCATCGTACACCAACTGACCGGTTGAAGTATCGATGCGTTTTCGGATCAGCTTTTCATCGATCACGAGAAGTTCGCGAAGACTGATTGGATTGTCGGAGTCCTCATCTAATCTAACCCCTTCCTTGTCACCGTGTTCCTCGCTAACTAATAAGCATGGACTTGGATGAATGTTGCTGAGTGATTGATCCAGTTCAGATGCGAGATGTCGACCAAAGAAGAAGCAGTAGTCCAGCCTCTCCCGATCGCGACGAAATTGTGCCCAAAAAAACCAGGTTTTCCCCGCGAGAGAACCAGATCGCAAGATCTCCCAAGTTGACTGTTCGATGATTTCAAAAGGTTTGATTTGAAGTTCAAGCGATCCGTCGGATTGAGCGGTCAACTGAGAAGCACAACGCTGAAAGGAATCCTTCAGTGCATTCATCTGTCGAGACCATTTGATGTACTCGAGCTGCCGTTTCTGTTCAGAACGGGCACGAGTTTCGCCGATCAAATCAGACGCCCAGCCCTTCACTTCATCAGTTTCGCGTTGCGCATTGAGATAAATATTCAGGCTGTTACTCAACGAAATCGCGATGATTTGACATAGCGGATTAAAATCTCCGTCGTCTGCTGCTGCAAGTGAGTTGTAGTAGTCTTCGCGACTCTGCTGCGGGATAATCGCCGCGGTGAGACGATGCCCAAACAGAATCAGATCCTGCCATAGCCTCGCCATTCGGCCATTGCCGTCCCGAAAGGGATGGATACGAGCGATCGCCCAGTGAATCCAAGTTGCAACGGTAATTGCCTGACGGGTTCTTTCAAGAGATTCCGCTGTAAGAGACTCCGTAAGGGCATTTTTTAATGATTCAAACAGTTCTGACATCAAATTTGATATTTTGTGTTCTCCTGGAGGCTGATGCTTGGCACCAGTGATATTCACGCGAACATTGCGATAGACTCCGGGTGTTTCCAGCAGACCACCCATCAATACTTCGTGAGTTTGCCGAAAGCACTCTTCGTCAGCCCATCGATCGGGATGATTGAGATAACTCTGAATTTGTTCAATCGCTTTTCCAAGATTGATCGATTCGGTGGCTTCTCGCTTTTTACCAATGTCGATTGAGCTGCCAACCTTTAGAATTTCGACAGTTTCTCTCAGAGTGAGCGTGTTGCCTTCAATACCACTACTGTTGTAAACGCTCTTCCCCAAAAGCTCACTTCTGATCTTCTCCATCACTTCGTCTTCGAAGGGACGAAGTTTATCCACCTCCGATGCAAGTTGATCCACTTCTTTGATTAACTCGTTCGAGACCGTGTTCAGGGTGATTTCTTCAATCGAATGAAAATCCATATGCTTACCTTTCGAGAGAGATGAAACGTGAACTTTGTAAAGACAGGCGTGGAACAGTGGATTCTGACCGAGCCTCATCCTCGGGTAAGAATGTTTCTATGAGACACAATTTGTATTAAATTGTTCACGTTTCTGTTGCGACCAGCGATGCCAGCACTTTTCTCGTTCCAGAAAATGTGCGTCGCCCATGCATGACGAGATAGTTATCGACCAGCGCGACATCTCCCGCCTGCCAGGGGACGTCGAAGGCGAGTTCGTCCGCAATCGCGACGGATTGCATGACCGCGTCACGGTCA
>DATKCB010000375.1:0-3053 GCA_035513495.1 Planctomycetaceae bacterium
TGGGTCGTCGCGCGCAGGATCGACGATCGATCGGTCATCATCAGCGCGCCGCAGACCGTTCGTCCGGGCGAATGGGTCGATCTCGCCGCCGTCTGGAACGGTCGCGAATTCACGCTGTTCCTCGACGGAAAAAAACAGGAAATCACCAATTCGGCCTTCCCGGTTGAACCGACGGAAGGGGGACTCTTTCTCGGTGGCGTCCCGCTCGACAAAAGAATGGGAAATTCCTGGTTTGAAGGAGCCATCAGCCAGTTTCGCATCACACGGGGAATCCTGCACGAGACGGACTACCGGCCGGAAGCGAATTATTCCTTAAGCTCCGATGTCGTGCTGCTGTGCGATTTCCGGCAGAAGGAAAACGAGACGAATTTCGAGCAGACTCCCCTCGCGCGGCAAACGATTCTGCGCGGAGCCGAGTGGAAACCGCTGGCGAAAGCTCCCTGATGAGTTTGAACGAAGATCGCTTTGCAGCACCTCACCTCCACTTCCTGTGATTCAATTCTACGCAATCAGTTCCGAAATCGCCTGCCCCGGACAGACCACCAGCGGGCGGTTGAGCGAATCGTGGAGTTCGAGGTTGGGCGGAACACCCAGCAACTGGTAGATCGTCGCGGCCAGATCGACCGGGGCGACGGGATTCGAGGCGGGATAAGCCGCGTGCGGGTCAGACGATCCGTAGACCTGCCCTCCCTTCACTCCACCTCCGGCGAGTACGCTCGTGAAGCAGTTGGGCCAGTGATCGCGTCCGTCGCGGCCCGCTCCTGCGTCGCTGTTCCGCTGACCGACTTTCGGTGTCCGTCCGAACTCGCCGGTCCAGAGAACCAGCGTCTCATCCAGCAAGCCGCGTTCTTCCAGATCGTCGAGCAGTGCCGAAAACGCGCGGTCGGCGGGCGGCATCAGGCGGTCCCGGTGATCGATGAAGTTCTTGCTGTGCGTATCCCAGTAGACGCTCACGTTCTTGATGCCGTCGTTCGGCCAGAAGACCGTCACCAGCGGAACGCCCCGTTCGACGAGCCGCCGCGCCTGGAGGACCGATTGCCCGTGAGGATTGCGTCCGTACCGATCCCGCATCGCGTCTTCTTCGCGGGTCAGATCGAACGCGTCCTTTCCGACCGCCGAGGCGAGCAGTTCAAACGCCCGCGCGTAGTGTCCGCTCATCGCACCGAGCGAGCCTTGCGAATCGAGCGACGACAGCTTCTGTTCGAGCGACGAGAGCAGCGATTCGCGCCGCTGCAGGCGCGGTTGCGAGAGCCCTTCCTGTAATGTGAAGTCGCCGACGCGGTAATCCGGCTTCGAGGGATCGCCGTCGATCGTCAGCGGATCCCAGTTCGGACCGAGCCAGCCCGCGAACTGTCCGTGCGACTGTTCGACGAAGCGGGGGACGTCGTTTTCGAGCTTGGGCCGCATCGAAACGAACGGCGGGAGCGGACCCGTGCCGCGTCCCAGTTTCGACAGGACCGAACCGTAATGCGGCCAGTCTTTTCGCAAATCGTCGACGGGAGGGGGCGGCTGTCCGGTCAGCAGATAAGACGTCGCGGTGGTGTGATTGACGTCTCCGTGCGTCATCGAGCGGACAATCGCCAGTTTGTCGGTCCGCTGGGCGAGGAGCGGAAAGTGTTCACAGATCTGAATGCCGGGAACTTTCGTCGAGATCGGCTGAAACTCCCCCCGCACTTCGAGCGGCGCGTCCGGCTTGAGATCCCACGTATCCTGATGCCCCGGCCCGCCCCACATGAAGAGCAGAATACACGCCTTCGCCTTGTGCGGAACCGCAGCGACCTCGGCAGCTAGCGCCTGCGACTGGAGCAGCCGCGGGAGCGACATCCCGAGCAGTCCAACGCTCCCGGCGCGGACGATGTCGCGACGAGTCTGAAACGAGGTAAGGTGTTTGGACAAATCTCTCATAGCATTTCACATTATCGGAATTCGCCCCGGCACAAGCAAATCGATATCGGTACGATTCTCAGTTTCTGCGGTGAATCAACGCAGAAACGAGTAGCTCAGACTTTGTCAGGGCTAATAATAGGGATCTTGCATCTCATAAAAGTCGTTATACGGACGATCCCCATACAGATCCCAGTAAGCTTTCAGTCCAGCAACCCACCAAGGCTCAACCGACAGATCGACACTAAAGATACGGTTTGTCATTTCTATTCCGAGATCGCTATGCCGATGGTAATTCTCCAGTTTTATGATGGGAGTCATCGTGAGTTTAATGAAACTACGCCAAGTTTGATTCTCGAAGCGCGAATAACTCCAAAGCAACGGTCCTGTGGCGAACAGATACATCGCAACGAAAATCGCCATCAGTGACGCTCCCAGACGAAGCCTCTTCCAGAAGATTCCTCGCCGAAACTCTTCCAGAAGGAAACGGTTTCCCGATCGGGTGGTTCGGAGTCTGTTTCGGGTTCCTGCGTCATGCCTTAATCGTCGTAGATCTGCGACCTTCACACAAGATCAACCCTTCTTCGCTTGATTGCCGACCGGTCGCGCCCGATGATGAGTCAACGCACTCATTCGAATTCAAAAGGAACAAACCGTGGCCAAGCAGGCAGTCAAGAAAAAATCCTCCGGCAAATCCGCACGCCGGTACTGGTTGTTCAAATCAGAAGAGTCGTGTTATTCGATCGACGATCTCAAACGGGACAAGACGACCTTCTGGGACGGGATCCGCAACTATCAGGCCCGGAACATGCTGCGGGACGACGTGCAGGTCGGGGACGGGGTGCTGTTTTACCATTCGAGTTCCGATCCGCTGGCGATCGTCGGGACGATGACGGTCGTCAAGCCGGGCTATCCCGACCCGACGCAATTCGATCCGAAAGCCGACCACTACGACGAAAAGAGCGACCCCGAAAACCCGCGGTGGTTTCTGGTCGATGTGAAATTCGCCAGCAAATTCCCGCAACCGATCACGCGCGATCTGCTGCAGGCTAACGAAATCACGTCCGGCATGCTGGTCCTCGCCCGCGGCAGCCGGCTCTCGATTCAACCTGTGACGGAACAGGAATGGCTGGCGGTGCACAGAATCGCGGGTGAGGAGCCGGTGGTGT
>DATKCB010000376.1:0-4269 GCA_035513495.1 Planctomycetaceae bacterium
ACACCGCTGGGCGGTGAATGAGACTCCCCTGCCTCCCGGAGTTTTTCGATTCGAAAAATCCTGGATTTCGATATTCGCCTGCGGACTCTGGTTCGCTCTGATGGCCTGGGGGCTGATCGTCTGGCAGACGCAGCACACCCCGGACGTGGCCCCTTCCGAGTTCGGTCGATTCTGTCGAATTCCGTTTCAACTGGTCCTGATTGCCTTGCTGTGGGGGACGGTCGTCACCGATTTGCGGGATTACGTGATTCCCGATTCGATCGTGATTGCCGGGATCTCGATTGGACTGGGTGGTCAGTTTCTCTCGGGCGAGCTTCAGATCCAACATCTTTGGATCGACTGGAACGCTGAAATCGAAGGGATCAAAGGTGCGTATGTACCGAGTTGGATCGACCAATGGCGGAGACTACACGGTCTCGTTGTCGGGCTGGTGGGGATGGTAACGGGCGCGGGAATCACCTGGCTGGTCCGGGCGGTTTCTTCCAAGCTGATCGGGCAGGAGACGATGGGTCTCGGAGATGTCACGCTGATGGCCATGATCGGGAGTTTCCTCGGCTGGCAGCCGGTGTTGTTTGTCTTACTGCTCGCTCCGCTGTGTGGAGTCGTGCTCAGTCTCGCGCAGCGGTTTCTGGGAGGTAAAACCTATTTACCCTTCGGTCCGTTTCTGGCATTGGCGACGTTGGTGGTGTTGCTCACCTGGAAATGGCTCTGGATGCCTTTGCGTTATGTCTTCGGACATCCCCCCTCGCTCGCAATTCTGTTGGGAGGAGCCTCGATTGCGTTTGTGTTGCTGTTAATCCTCGCTCGGCTGTATCGAGCGATTCCGATTCACTCAAACGATCGCTACTCGCAGTTCAAATCTGAGTCGCTGTAGGTCTAAACCGAGACCGGCTCTTCCGATTTCGGGGGCGGGTCGAGTTGGACCAGCGCGGGGGCGGCGGTCTGTGAGTGGTCGTGTCCGTCGTAGACGCCGAAGTCGCTGAACCAGTGTTTTTTGGCGAAGCGGTAGGCCCAGCTTTTCTCCGGAATCTCGTGCTCGGGATTGTACTGCGACGTGCGGATCTGCATCGCCTGCAGTTCTTCCAGCGCCGTTTTACGGACGGTCGCGTCTTTGGCTCCGTGCTTATTGATCAACTGTTCGAGCAGGTCGGGCCGTTCGAGCACGATGCAGCCGCGCGTCGTCGATGCGGCCAGATCGCGGAAGTCCTTCAGAAACTCCGACTGGAAGAATTTTTCTTTCAGCGATCTCGGATCCTCTTCCGTCGCGTGGATCGATTCCTTCGAGAACTGCACGATCGGGCACGGTTCGATGTCGCCCCACGGATTGATGTGATGACTCACTCCCGTGACCGCCGGGCAGAGAGCCTGGCCCTGTCCGTCGAAGTAGGCATCCACGACGATGATCGGTTTCCTGGCGCGGGTTTCGACGACGAACTTGCGGAGTTGCAACTGCTGCTCGGGAGTCAGACAGAGTTCGGGTGAGGACTCTGGCCCCATCGGTCGATAGACGTGGAACCAGGTATACATCACGCCCATCTCGATCAGCTTGTCGACCCAGGCGTCGGTCGCGAGATCGTCGATGTTGGTTTTGCAGACGCTCGTGCAGACGCCGGTCATGACCCGGTTGTTGAGACAGTTGTGAATTCCCCCCATCGTCTTCGAATAGACGCCGGTCCGGCCGCGGCGCTGGTCGCTGATGATCTCGTTCCCCTCGATGCTGATCAGCGGAGTGACGTTGCCGAGTTTGCGGAGCCGCTTGGCTTTTTCGTCGGTGATGAACTGTCCGTTGGTGAAGACCTGAAAATAGCAGTCGGGATTCGACTCGAAGATTTCGAACAGTTGCGGATGCATGAACGGTTCTCCGCCGACGATGCCGAAGAAGACGTTCCCCATCTCTTTCGCTTCGGCGATCAGCTTGTTCATCGCCTCGAGTTCGATGGTCTGCTGTTTGGCGGCGACGTCGACCCAGCATCCCTGGCAGCGGAGGTTGCAACTGTTGATGATTGAGATGTAGAAAAATGGAGGAAAATATTCTCCCTGCTTCAGCCGCTGTTTGTGCTTGCGGACCGAGCGAGTCCCCTTCCAGCCCATCAGCCACGCGAGCTTGAGCAGATGGCGTTTGTCGGTTTCGAGCAACAGTCGTTTGGCGAGTTTGAGATACATGGCGGTGGGGGGAGGAGTTATTAGGATGTAGGATTTAGGATTTAGAACGGCAGGTCAGAATTTGTCTGACGTTACACTTTGGGAATCGCGTTGGAGGAACCCGGATTTCACGATGTACTCCAGGATGCGTTTGTGTTTATGATAGCCGACCGGCAGCGACATAACAGCGGGAAACCGGTAACAATCGGAATCGAGAGGAGATTGAACATGACCGACTCGTTCGATCGACGGGAGTTCGCGCGGCGTGCTGCGCTGGCCTCTCTGGCGATGGGAACCGCTGCCAACGTCGAAGCGGTTCAGGAAAAAGCTGATTCCAAACCAGTCACCGATCCCAGGCCGGCTCCTCCCGAGCGGCTCCGTCGTCCTGAAAAACTGCTGCTGGACGTCCTCAAGCAGCAATATCCTTCCGAGCAACTCACCCCCGAAATCCTGAACGAGATCGAACAGGACATCGCGTCGGCCGTGCGGCGCGGACGTGAACTGAGAACCGTCGCGCTCGACAACGGACACGCTCCGTTCGTCTTTCGGGCGTTTCGCGGTGAAGATTCCCCCGCTTAGCGCTTGGAATTTCACACGATCTGCCTGCTTCGTTGCCTCGACTATTCTCATTTTATCTCCTTCAGTGAGCCTTCATGCAAACCAACGCACACACCGAGACCACCATCGACGAAGTCGCCGACGGGATCTACAGAATCAATACTCCGCTGCGGATCGAAGCGATCCCCGGCGGATTCAATCTCAGCCAGTATCTGATTGTCGACGATGAGCCGATGATTTTTCATACGGGCTGGCGGAAGTGGTTTCCGTTTGTGTCGGAGGCCGTCGAGAAGGTCATTCCGCTGGACCGGATTCGTCACATCGGCTACTCGCACTTCGAGGGAGATGAAGCGGGAGCGATGAATGAGTTTCTGGGCGCGGCACCTCAGGCGGTTCCTTTCGCCAGTCACGTCAGCGTGATGACCTCGCTCAACGATCAGGCCGATCGGCCCGGTCGGGGTCTGGCCGACGGCGAGGAGTTTTCGACGGGTCAGAAAACATGGCAATGGATCGATACTCCTCACGTTCCGCACGGATGGGATTGCGGAATTCTGTTCGACAAGACGACCGAAACATTGATGTGCGGTGACCTCTTCACTCAGCCGGGAGCGAAAACGCCGCCCGTGACCGAATCGGAAATTCTGACCGCCAGCGAAGCGATGCGGAAACCGATGGATTACTACGCCCACTCGACCCGCACGACCGCCATCCTCGAACGCCTCGCCTCGCTGGAACCGAAAACACTCGCCTGCCAGCACGGGAGCGCGTTCCGTGGCGATGGTGCGGGATTGCTCCGCGAACTCGCCGGAATCCTCGAAGCGGAACTGCAGGACGAAATGGGCTGAGCGGTGCAAGTCTCGTTTCGCCCGACGGACGAGGACGTCCATCTTACGGGACAAATTGTGTTGCGCGCTCGTAGGGTAGACATCCTTGTCTGCCGGGAAAAATCCGCATCTTCCATCTTCGGCCTGTTTCACAACTCGTTTCATTTTGTTGACGTAACTCCTGAAAGTTTCGAATTTGTGGATTTTGTAAGACCACAAGTTCACAAGTTCACAACTTCGGAAAAACCCGAGAGATTTGATCGATTTCGGACGAATTCAGACGACTTCGGAAAAAATTCCGGAAGCTGGTTTGTTTCACATTGCGATGTTGCGCGGCGGATCTGTTTTCGACGCAAGGGACGAAGACGCAAAGACGCGCGAAGGAAAGACGATTCGAGTTTCGGATTTCAGATTTCCTTTGACATTGGAATTTTGACATTTGGAATTCTGGCCCCGCTTGTTTCACCCTTCGGGTCGTTTTTTTGACGTAAGTCCAATAAGTTTCGAACTTGACCTTTTTGGAGGATGTCAAGTTGTCAACTTGTCAAGTTCATACATCTTGTGGTCGGGGGATCGACCAACCACAACATCTTGTTGTCGGTGAACTTTTCCAGAATTTTTTTGTTTTCGTGTCGTGTTTCATGATTCGCTGTTGCGCGGCTGGGCCGCGAGGGATCAGGATCGTTGAACATTGAACCTTTGAGCTTGAACATTACCCTCCTTCCGCTTTCGGCTGTCCGCTCTC
>DATKCB010000377.1:0-2847 GCA_035513495.1 Planctomycetaceae bacterium
ACGCTGGGATTGCTCACGTCGCTCGTGCTGCACACTTCTCCCCTGCCCGAACATCGCGGTGTCGCGCTGATCCTGTTCGACAGCATGGACGCCGCGCTCGATGCCGCCGAACAGGCGGCTCCGTACGATCCGACGGCGTGCGACCTGCTCGATCGGCGATTGCTGGGATTGAGCCGGGAGTCTTCTCCCGAATTTCGGAGACTGATCCCGGAATCCGCCGAGGCGGGGTTGATCATCGAACAGATCGGCTTCAGCGCAGCGCAAGCCGCCGAACGGATCCAGCAGGTGATTGTCCGTCTCACCAAAGGAGTTTCCGCCGCACGGCTCGCTGCGGAAGCGCATTCGTCCGATCAGGTCGATTTCTTGTGGTCGTTACCCCGCCGCGTCGTCCCGCTGCTCACGCGTTTGCAGGGATCGACGCGACCGCAGCCGTTTGTGGAAGACATCGCCGTTCCCCCCGAGGCGATGAAAGAGTTTCTGCACAAGGCGCAGCGCGTGTTTCAGAAATACGAAGTCACCAACTCGCTGTACGCGCACGCGGCTTCGGGCCAGCTTCATCTGAGACCGTTCCTTGCGACGCCCGGAGAAGCCGACGGACAGCGGATCGAGGGACTCGCCCGGGATTTGTATCAGCTCGTGTTTCAAGTCGGCGGAACCATCAGCGGGGAGCACGGGGACGGACTCTCGCGGACTTCGTTTCTGCGATCTCAATACGGTCCGCTGTATCGGGTCTTTCAGCAGATCAAGGATCTGTTCGACCCCGCGAACCTGATGAACCCGGGGAAAATCGTGTGCGACGATCCCCATCTGACGCGCAAGAATTTTCGAAAAACGCAGGTTCCCGATCCGCCGACGGTGAATCTGCAACTCAACTGGAATCAGGAATCCGCGCAGGACTCGGTGTTGCGGTGCAACGGTTGCGGTGTCTGCCGGACGCAGGCGGAAGAACTTCGCATGTGCCCGTTCTTCAGAATCGCCTCGGAAGAAGAAGCCAGCCCGCGCTCGAAGGCGAATCTGCTCCGCGCCTATCTGACCGGCCAGCTCGACGCAGCGAGTTTCACATCCGACGAAATGAGAGGAGTTACCAGCACCTGTTTCAACTGCAAGCAGTGTCAACTGGAATGCCCTTCGCAGGTCGACATTCCCAAAATGATGATCGAAGCGCGGGCGAATTTCGTGCAGACCAACGGGCTGAGCCGCGCCGACTGGATTCTGTCCCGCGCGCATTCGTTCGGGGCGATGGGATCGGCGCTGCCGCGGTTGTCGAACGGAATTCTGGGAAACTCCGCCGCCCGCTGGTTCGTCGAAAAAATTCTCGGGATCTCCCGGAAGCGCCGACTCCCCCGTTTCGCCCAGAAGACATTTCTCGACGCCTACGCCAAGCGAAATCCTCCCCGGCCCCAGGTCGGCCAGCAACGAATCGTCATCTACTTCGTCGATTCGTATGCCAATTATCACGATACCCAACTGGCCGAAGCGTTCGTGGCCATTATGAATCATCACGGATACGAAGTGTTCGTTCCGCCCGATCAGAAGGCGTCGGGAATGGCGATGATCAGCGCGGGCGACCTCGATTCGGTCCGTCCCATGATCGAGCATAACGTCCGCGTGCTGGGGGAATTTGCGCGGGAAGGGATTCCGGTCGTCTGCACGGATCCTTCTTCGGCGCTGTGCCTGTCGCAGGAATATCCCAATCTGACGGACCATCCCGATCAGGCCGCCTTGTCCAAGGCAGCGATCGAAGCGACCGCTTTCCTGGCCGGACTGCTCGAACAGGGAAAACTCAAACAGAATTTCCAGCCGATCGAAATGAAAGCCGCCTATCACACCCCTTGTCACGTCAAGGCGCTCGGCGACGTCCCGCCGGTTTCGAAGCTGCTCGCTTTGATTCCCGGTCTCGAGTTGCATAGCATAGAGAAAGGATGCTCGGGCATGGCGGGCGCGTTCGGATTGACGAGGCGGCACTTCGAAACCTCGATGCAGATCGGAACCCCCCTGTTCGATCATCTTCGGAAACACAAATATCAACTCGGAGTCAGCCAGTGCAGCAGTTGCCGGATGCAGATCGAGCAAGGCACCGACATCGCGGCAATCCATCCGTTGAAACTACTGGCCCTGGCTTACGGTCTGATGCCCGAAATCCGTTCGCGACTCGAACCTTCCCGCAATCCCCTGTTAACCACATGAAGATTTCCGTTCGACTGTTTGCCCGCGCGCGCGATCTGGCGGGAGCCGATTCCACCGAATTGAGCTGCCCGGAAGGAGCCACGATCCGAGAATTGAAACAGCTTCTGATCGAGCAGCACCCTGCCCTGAAACCGATGATCGATTCGTTGCTGATCGCCGTCGATCGCGATTTCGCGAATGAAGACTTTATATTAACAGAGGGTTCGGAGGTCGCGTGTTTTCCGCCGGTCAGCGGGGGATGACGTCCCCGGATTCGTTCCTCGTTACAAACCGTAACCATTCCACTGAGATACTGATTTCCACAAGTCAGATACAATGTCCGAACAAGAGAAAAAATCAGCAGCCCTCGGAACCGTGCGCATTGAATTGACCGAGCGGGAGATCGACTATCACGCGCTGACCGAGGAAGTCCGCACGACTCAGGCGGGCGCGGTGGTGCTGTTTCTGGGAACGGTCCGGGAAATGACGCAGGGACAGCGCACGTTGGCCCTCGACTACGAAGCGTACCCCGAGATGGCAGAGGCCAAAATGCACGAACTCGTGAAGGAAGCTTCTGAACGCTGGCCGATTTTGAGCGCTGCGATCGTGCATCGATTAGGACATCTCGAACTGGGCGAGATCAGCATCGCCCTGGCGGTCAGTTGTCCGCATCGCCGCGAC
>DATKCB010000378.1:0-4646 GCA_035513495.1 Planctomycetaceae bacterium
CAGTATCTGCAATCCATTCGCGAAGTCGAGCGGCGGATCAAGAAGGCGGAAGCCGACACCGCCGAGAATCCGTTACCCGATCTCGACCGTCCCACCGGAGTTCCCGTCGCGTACGCCGACCATGCCCGGCTGATGTTCGACTTGCAGGTGCTGGCTCTGCAAGGGGACATCACCCGCGTGATCACGTTTCAGCTCGCCCGCGAAACGAGCAACAGGACATATCCCGAAATCGGCGTCAACGATCCGCATCACCCGCTCACGCATCACGGCAACGATCCCGAAAAGATCGCCCAGGTCGCCAAGATCAATCACTTTCACGTCTCTCTGTTTGCCGAGTTTCTGGAAAAACTACAGCAGACCCCCGAAGGAAACGGCACGCTCCTCGATCACTCGCTGTATCTGTACGGCAGCGGAATGGGAAATCCGAACGTCCACGACCACACGAACCTGCCGATTCTCGTGGCCGGCGGTGCTGCCGGGAACATGCAGGGAGGACGTCACCTCAAATTCGAGAAGGCGACGCCCTTGGCGAATCTGCATCTGACGCTGTTGAACAAAGTCGGTATCGAGCGAGAGTCGTTCGCCGACAGCCGCGGAACGGTCGATGAACTGTTTGAACCCCTCGATCTTTGATCGTTTTAGAACAGAATGAGTAAGACAAACGTGACGCTGAGATCGTTCCTTACCTTCGCGATGATCCTGTCCGCCGGAGTCAGCACGCTCTGCGCCGCGGACTCGGACGCGCCGCTCGCCGATGCAGTAAAAAAACAGGACTGGAAAAACGCTCGCGCACTGCTGGACCAGGAAATTCATGTCAACTCGGCCCAGGCTGACGGGATGACCGCACTGCATTGGTCCGTGTATCACGACCACGTTGAGATGGTGCAGCGATTGCTCGATGCCGGAGCGAACGTGAACACCGAGAACCGTTACGGCGTCAGAGCGTTGTCGATCGGCTGTCTGAACGGCCACGGTGAAATTGTCGAACTGCTCTTGAAACAGGGAGCCGACCCGAATCACCCGCTGCGGGGCGGAGAGACTCCGCTGATGACCGCCTCACGGACCGGCAAACCGGGACCGGTTCAAGCGCTGCTCGCTCACGGTGCCAAAGTCAACGCGAAAGAGCGAAGAGGACAGACCGCACTCATGTGGGCCGCTGCCGAAGGAAACGTCGAAGCGATCGATCTCCTGCTTAAAGCCGGCGCTGATTTCAAGACACCGCTCAAGTCCGGTTTTACTCCGTTATTTTTCGCCGTGCGCGAAGGAAGGACCGACGCAGTCTTTCGATTGCTTGCAGCCGGTCTCGATCTAAACGACACAATGCAGATCGAGCGAGGATCCGGAGGCGGACCATCTGCCGGCACAAGCCCGCTGATTCTCGCGGTCGAAAACGGACACCTCGAACTTGCCGCGAAACTGCTCGAAGCCGGGGGCGATCCGAACGACAAACGAACCGGGTACACTCCGCTCCACGCGATCACCTGGGTTCGCAAGCCGTTGCGCGGAGACGGCGACCCGCCCCCCATCGGTTCGGGAAAAGTCAGCAGTCTTGAGTTCGTGCGGATTCTCGTGAAGCACGGGGCCGAAATTAACATCCGCCACGGAAAACATTCGGCGGGTAACGGTCAATTGAACAAGACAGATGCCACACCCTTTCTGCTGGCCGCCGAAACCGGCGATATTCCTTTACTCAAACTGCTCGTCGAACTGGGCGCCGATCCCAAACTCACCAACAAAGACAACTGCACTCCGCTGCTGGCGGCTTCCGGAGTCGGTGTGCTCGGGAACGGTGACGAATCGGCCGGAACCGAAGAGGAAGCCATCGCGGCCGTCAAACTGCTACTCGAACTCGGCGCGGATATCAACGCGATCGACGACCGGGGCAATTCCGCCATGCACGGAGCGGCCTTCAAAAGCTGGACGAAACTGGTGCAGTTCCTGGCCGACCACGGTGCCGACGTCGACGTCTGGAACACCAAAAACAAATTCGGATGGACACCGCTCCTGATCGCCCAAGGCCACCGCCCAGGCAACTTCCGTCCGTCGGCTGAGACTATTGTGGCTGTCGAAAGCGCGATGCGCGCTGCGGGGGTTGAGCCTCCCGCGGCACCGGCCGCTGCTTCCCGCTGAGTTCTCGAACCCGAGTCGTGAATGCTGCTGTTACACGCTCGTTACAAACCGACCCCTTTTCTCCGCGTATGATACCCGTGCGGACGAAGGCTCTCTGCGAGTCTCCTCCCACGGAAATCTCGACTCATTACGCTTCGGAAAGGAACTCTCATGGCTTCGCTCAAACAGTTCTCCTGGATTGTTCTGACCGCGATCGTTGCGGTGTTTTCGTCAGACTCATCCCATGCCGCCGGTGTCGGATCGAACGCGCTGGCGTCGATGCCGATCCGCGAGGTGACGGTCTTCAAAGACGGACACGCGTTCGTCCTGCACGAAGGGGATGTGACGACCGACGGTGAAGGAAACGTCCTGCTCGACTATCTGCCGACGCCGGTCATCGGGACGTTCTGGCCTTACGCCGATGATCCGAACGCAAAACTCCGGGCGGTCTCGGCGGGAAAGCAGCGGGTTTCGCTCGAGAAGACAGCGCTCTCGATTCGGGATCTGCTCGCGGCCAACGTCGGTGCACGGGTCGAGATTCGCGAAGGGGACAAGTACTACCGCGCCACGATCACCGGAATTCCCGCGTCATCAGCGGAAGAACAGGAAGCCGCCGCACCGGCGGGGAGCGGTCCGCAAGTTTCCCAGCCGGGCCAATTGATCCTGCTCCAGACCGAGACCGGCACGCGGGCGATCCCGATCGACCGCATTCAGGACGTCACCTTCATCGACAATCCGACAGCCCAGCTCGAATACGAAGAGATCCGCAACCTGCTAAAACTCCAGCTCGACTGGAACGGCCAGGCTCCCGCCAAAACAGCCCGCGTCGGGATGACCTACCTGCAGAAGGGACTCCGCTGGATTCCACACTACAAGCTGCACATCGACGGCGACGGAACCGTCAAAGTGCAATTGCAGGCGACGCTCTTGAACGAACTGGCCGATCTCGACAACGTGACCGCCAACCTGCTGGTGGGAGTTCCCAGTTTTGATTTCAAATCGACCGTCGATCCGATCGCGCTCCGTGAAACCGCCGCTCAGTTGTCGCAGTATTTTCAGGAAGGCTCGCAGACCGCCCACGCGTTTTCCAACAGCATGATGGTTGGGACGCAGGTGGCGCGGATGAGCGATTTCCGCCACGCGCCGGTGCAACCGGCGGGTGACGTCGACGTCGGTCCCGACGTCGCCAACACTGGACGCAACGAGGAAATGTTCGTGTTCACGATCAAAGACGTCACGCTCGCGAAGGGAGAGCGGATGGTCCTCCCCGTCGGCGAATGGACGATGAAGTACCGCGACGTCTTCCGTCTCGAGATCCCTTTCTCTCCTCCGCTCGAAGTGCAGCAGAATTTTAATTCGTCCCAGCAGGCCGAACTGGCGAAGCTGTTCCACGCTCCGAAGGTCAAGCACGTGCTCCGTGTGACGAACGATCAACAGATTCCGCTCACGACGGCTCCCGCTTTGATCACCTCCGATCGCGGCGTCCTCGGACAGGGCATGATGACTTACACCTCTCCCGGCAGCAGCGTTGACCTGACAGTCACGACGGCCGTCAACGTGCCGGTCTCGCACAAGGAAGACGAAATTAAACGCACACCCGAAGCGATCGCCTGGAGAAATCACACTTACATGCGGATCGACATGCAGGGCACGATCAAACTCACCAACTATCGCGACAAGGACATCGAACTCGAAGTGGTCCGCACCGTGATGGGCGCCGCCGACAGCGTCGAAGCCGACGGCACGATCCGCCGCCCCAGCGCGTGGGACGAAGACTTCATCGGCCGTCCGCACTGGTGGGGCTGGTACTCGTGGCCGTACTGGTGGACCCACATGAACTCCTTCAGCCGCTTCGAGTGGAATCAGACCCTCAAAGCCGGCGAAGGAATCGAATTGTCCTACAAGTGGCACTACTTCTGGACGTATTGATTCCGGGTTGAAGGTTGAAGGTTGATCGTAGGATGGGAACATCTTTCCCGTCCGAACCAGCGACAGGCAATAAATGCGAACCTGACGTTGTCCCGTTAGAATAAACCGCGGGCGGGGTAATTCTCACCTCGCCCGCTTTTGTCTCAAACAACATTGTTGACATGCCATGTCCCTCATCCAAATCCTGATCATCGAAGACGATACCGCCATTCGGATCGGCGTCTGCGATGCGCTCGAATCGAACGGCTATGCCGTCACGGGGGTCGAAACGGGAGAGCGGGGACTGAGCGAGATTCACGCTTCGGCGTTCGATCTGGTCCTGCTCGATGTCGTCCTGCCGGGTCAGGACGGGATGCAGGTCCTCCCGCAGATTCGCGAACTCCGCCCGTCGCTGCCGGTCATCATGATCACCGCCCGCGGAGACGTGCAGGACCGCGTGCGCGGGCTTGACCTCGGGGCGGATGATTACGTCGTCAAACCGTTTAACGTCCGCGAACTGCTGGCCCGGGTGGAAGCGGTCCTCCGCCGCGTTCCCCAGCGCGGAGACGAACCGGCCGAATTCGAACTCCCCGGCGGACCGCGGGTCGACTTCATCCGCCGGAAGATCT
>DATKCB010000379.1:0-3045 GCA_035513495.1 Planctomycetaceae bacterium
GGTCCGAGCACGGTGCGGGAGGTTCTCGAAGAATTAAACAAGACGAGACCCCGCGCCTACACCTCGGTCATGACGATGATGAATCTTATGGCCGACAAGGGGCTTTTGGATCGTGATCAGCAGGAACGCGCCTACGTCTACCGTGCGAGGATTCCGCAGGGGATGACGCTGGGGCAACTGATTCAGGACCTGATGGGACGCGCGTTCGAAGGGTCGGCAAGTTCGCTGGTTGCCGCGCTGCTCGATCAGCACAAGCCGGACGATCAGGAACTCGACGAGATCCGCCGTGCGATTGATGAATACCGAACTGCAAATCAGGAGGAATCCCGGTGAATCCTCAAGCCGTCGAATCGTTCGCCTGGGTGCTGATTCATTTTCTCTGGCAGGGAACGTGTATCGCTCTCGTCTACAAGAGCGCCGCAGCGCTCGATATTTTTCAATCGTCGCGACACCGCTACGTTTTGGGACTGCTTTGCCTGACCTGTATGTTGCTCTCTCCTGTGGCGACTTACCTGTTGCGAGATTCGGTCATCACTTCGCTCAAGTTCGATTCAGCCATCGCGACCGCCGACGCCGAGGCTGCGATGGCTGAGAATATTCGAGGAGGGAACTGGAGTCTCTTTGTCATCGCGATCTGGATCACCGGTGTCGCCTTACAGGGGATCCGCCTCTCAATGGGATATCGGAGATTGAGACGCTGGCAGACCCACGTTCTGCCGCTGCCTGATTCTCTGCTGCAACGGTCCTTCGAGTTTGCCTCGCGATTGGGGCTGTCTCGATTCCGAAGAATTTATCTTTCGACGCATGTGCGGGAAGCGATGGCGGTCGGTTTTTTCAGGCCGATGATCCTGGTGCCCGCTTCGTGGCTGACACAACTCCCCACCTCGACTTTGGAAGCTGTGATCGCACACGAACTGGCTCATATTCGGCGGTTCGACTTGTGGATCAATCTGTATCAGCGAACGGTTGAAACGCTGTTGTTTTACCATCCCGCCGTCTGGTGGTTGTCGTCGCGGATTCGCGACGAACGGGAACTCTGCTGCGATGAAATTGCCGCCCGCACGACGGGAAACAACCTGGAGTATGCGCTGGCGCTCGAAGACGTCGCCCGGTGCGTCTATCGAGAAACCCCCTTGCTGGGAATGTCCTTTTCCGGAGAGAAAAACATGAAACTGTTGAAGAGAGTCCGACACGTGCTCGGCTTGTCCACGATGGCGAAGCGCTCGCTGTGGTGGCCTGCCGGACTTCTTGCGTTGATGCTGCCGCTGGCTTTCTACGCCTCGTCACTGCTCGCCGACGATGAAGAGGAAATACGGGATCGACCGGCTGCCGAACGCCGGGAGGGAGAGCGAGAACCGAGTGAACAAGAAAGAGCTGAGGATCGCCCGCGCGAAGGGGAACGAGAACGAGACGGTGATCGTCCTAGACCCGAGCGCGAGCGTGATGGCGATCGTCCTCGACCCGAGAGTGAACGAGATAGCGATCGCCCTCGACCCGAACAAGAACGGGATGGTGATCGACCTCGCCCTGAGCGCGAGCGTGAAGATGACCGCCCCCGAACTGACCGGGAACGTGGGGATGGAACTCCGCGAGAAGGTTTTCGTCCTCGCCGTGAGGGATTCCGACCAGACGGACCCAGACCGGATGGTCCCAGACCTGACGGACCTCGGCCTCCGCTCGGTGACCGAAATACGCCGTTTAGGGACCGCTTCGAAGGAGACCGCCCAGAGCGACCGCTCCCTCCTCCCAATGCACGTCGGGACGATGACCTGCGACGAGAAGTGGAACAATTGCGACGCGAAGTGAACGAGTTGAAAGATCTCTTACGCCAGCAACGATCCTTCGAGGGTCCTCCTCGAAAGGAAGGGGAAGCCAGAAATCTTCCCAAAGCCGTACCTCCAGTCGAAAAGGGCAAGGCTCCGGCCAAGCAAGCCGGGAATCTGAAGGAACCGGACAAACAAACCAGCAGTCTGAAACAACCTGTGAAGCCGTCCGTCGATGCCAAAAAACCAGGCAAGCAAATCGAGAAGATCAAAAGGCCGCTCGAACCGACTGACAAACTCAAAGTACCGGAGAAACAAATCGGAAAGACCAAAGAACTGAGCAAGCCGACAGACAAACTGAAAGAACCGGTCAAAGAGATTGAAAAACCTGGAGAACCCGTGAAGCAAATTGAGAAGTCTCAAGAACCGATTCCGAACGAATAATAAGCTCACGAATCGCAATCATAAATTCTGACGACGAAGTGTTTCTCACACTTCGTCGTTTTTTTTGCGATTGATTTTTTCACAACGGTTCTCTGCCGAGAAAGACTTGTGTTCGGTATCGCGGTCAGGATAATGCATTACAGAATCCACCTCGGCGATGGGCAAATTACGGATGGGCATCACACGGACGTTTCTCGGCTGGACAAAACACGCACTCCCCACGCTGTCGGAACGGTTGCTGTCGGGATCTTCCGCAGATGGAACCGTCGATCTCTCAGAAATGCTGATCGTCGTGCCGGGATCCGCCGCCGGACGGCGATTGCTGGAACTGCTCGTCGAAGGTGCGAGCCAACACAAACTCGCTTTGATTCCCCCCGAAATCGTCACGATCGGCGCGCTCCCCGAACGGCTGTACGTCGAACAGAAACCGTTCGCCGATCATCTGACCCAGCAATTCGCCTGGATCGAGGCGCTGAAACTCGTTCCACGCGAAATTCTCTCACCTTATTTCCCTCATCTCCCCGCGTCCGATCGCGTTTCGGACTGGCTCCCCTTCGCCGATTTGCTGGCGAGGCTGCATCGGGAACTGGCGGCCGATGCGCTCGATTTTTCGGACGTCGTAGACAAAGGATCGAAGCTCGATTCATTTCCCGAAGAAGAACGCTGGCGGGTGCTGAGGCAGGTGCAGGAACAATACCTGCAAACTCTCGATCGCCTCTCGTTGTGGGATCGCCAGACCGCCCGACTGTTCGCCATCGAACACAACGAGTGCCAGACCGACAAGCGGATCCTGCTGGTCGGCACGGTCGATCTGAACCGCGCGATGCGATTGATGCTC
>DATKCB010000380.1:0-7395 GCA_035513495.1 Planctomycetaceae bacterium
ACTTCAATCCCTTGGGGAGAGCGCTGGCGTCGTTGACAGCGGCAGCTGAGTCCACCTCGGCGGCGTCATCGGACGGCAGTTCGATGACCTTATTTCCCAGCCGAATCACCGCCAGGATCGAACCGCGGCGGCCGGCCTCGGCGATCGGATCCGCACCCGGATCGAGCCGGGTGCTGACCACTGTTTCCACCTCGCCGCCACCGACTTCCCGGAACTCAGGATCGGGCAGATATATGACCTTAGTCACGAGGCTTCCGGCTAGCGCCTGGTCGAAGTCCTCTTCTGTGAACTCGATCGGGATCGCATTGTGAGCCAGAAACGTTGCCGTCTGTGAGGCCGTAGAGCCAATCCCGAAAGTAGGATAGAACTCCGCTCCTTCGCGGCCCGCGATGTTGGTGAGCTTCAGCCGGTGGGTCTTGCCGGCGATGAGGTTCAGCCTGGCGGGGACCTTGTAGGAAAGCCGGCCAAAGTCCCCCCGCTGATCCGCAACTACCACCTCCATGTTTTGAGGCGACGTAATCTTTATCTGCAGGTTGGTCGCAGACTCTTTCGTGACGCGGTCACCACGGCGAATTTCGCCGGTGCGGGACTCGATCCTGGCGACGGATTTGTCCGCCAGGACGCGCACGACTGTGATCTTGCCCAGATATTTCTTGTCACGAGATACATCCAACAACGTGTCGCGCACCCGCAGACCGTCGTCGGCGCCGATCGAGATTTCGACCAGCTTCTGATCCTCCACATCCGTCACGATTTCGCCGATTCTGCGATGCCGTTCAGGAGCGTCGCCTGACTCCGTTCTGCGCGGCCTCGACTCGCTCGGTTGTTTCTCGACGGCTCGCTTCCACACGAAATCCGCCAGCCGCGGCGTTCCCGATTCTTTCGCGGACTTCTTGCTACTGGTCAACGCGCCGCGAATTTCGTCGCCGACCAGCCGTAGCGAGAGCTTGCCGTTGAGGTCGGCGCCTTCCTGCCAAGTGCCGTTGAAGCGGCGCTCGGCCCGCGACCATTTCAATTGAATCTCGCCCGGCTGATTGCCGATTGTATCGCTATAGTAGCCCGCATACTCCGCGTCGCTCGTCTCTTTCAAGACAACCTGGCCCCATTCGCCCGACCATTGGCCGGCGATATCGGGAGGTTCCGACGACTGCCATAAAAACATTCCCAGCAGAATGAATCCGAGTGTTCCGAGCATGGCGAAGAGTCCTTTGCGAGGCGAATGGAAAAACGAACGACCGCGAGTCGGTTGAGGGACCAGAAACTCGGGCAACGGTACAGAGTCGGGTTGCTGCACGTGAGCCAGGCATTGTTCGAGCAACTCTTGAACCGCTTCCGCCGATTCGAATCGGTCGGAGGCCCGTTTCGACATCAGCCGAGAGACGATCGTGCAGAGCCAGTCGGGAATATCAGAATTGATCTCGCGGATCGACGTCGCTTCGTCGTCGGAGATCCGGCGCATTACGCCGAAGGTCGTCTCGGCACGAAATGGCGGGCGACCGGTGCAGATGGCGTACAGGACGCTCCCCAAGCTGAACAGGTCGCTCCGCTGGTCGATCGATTCCCCGCGAGCCTGTTCGGGAGACATATACTGCGGAGTCCCCGCGATGACGCCGCTGCGCGTAATCGTGGCATCATCGACGGCGCGGGCGAGTCCGAAGTCGGTGATGGCGACCCGTTCGATTCCGTCTTCCAGCAGGATGTTGGCCGGTTTAATGTCGCGATGGACGAGTCCCTGAGCGTGAGCGGCACTGAGTCCGGCGGCGATCTGCGATCCGATGCGGAGGATTTCGGGCAGCGCGAGCGGTCCTTCGGCGTCGAGCCGTTTTTGCAGCGAAGCTCCTCGAACGTAGGGCATCACCAGATACGGAAGCATTTCGTCATTCGAAACGCTGTGAATCGCGATCACGTTGGGATGCAGCACCGCCGCGGCCGCCTTCGCCTCGCGGGCGAACCGTTTGCGCGCCGCTCCGCTCGTCGCCAAATGCGGAGCCAGCACCTTGATTGCGACGGTCCGGTCGAGCGATTTGTCGACGGCTTTCAGGACGACTCCCATTCCTCCCGCGCCGACGACGCCCGAGACTTCATATCCGCCGAGTCGTCCGAGCATCGCGGGATCGTCGGTCGGAGCGAGGGCGTCGAGCACCTGTTGAATCTGCGGAGCCTGACTTCTCGGAGGCGCGAGCTGTTCTGCGTCGAGTGTAAACGGCTTCAACAACTGTTCCGCCTCGCTCCAGGATTCGGGATCGGCGGCCCGCAGTTCCAGCGAACGGCGGCACGGCTCGCACTGGTCCAGATGTGCAGTAAACTCCAATTCCTGCACCTCGCTCAATTCGCCGTTCAGATACGATTCGAGACGGTCTGTGTCGCAGGTGTCGGTTTGCAGGTTGCCATTCATGATTCCGGCCTTTCCAGTTCTTGAACCGCCTCGCGGAGCCGCCGCATGATGCGACTGCGTGCCGCGTAGATCGTTCCGACCGATTTGTTGAGAGTGTGTGCTGCGTCGTCGATGCTCCGGCCTTCGATGACGGTCATTTCGAACGCCCGCCAGGTCTCCGGTTCGACGTCGCCGCTGACGATGCGTGCCGCGCGGAGGTAAAGTTCGCGCCGATATTCCAGTTCGATGAGTGTTTCGGATTCGGGATCGGCTCCCGGTTGTTCCGACAAAAGTTCGTGAGCCGACGAGCCCCCCGCGGCGCGGTCGTGCGGCTGTCGCGCGAGTGCGTTCACGATCGCGTTGCGGGCGACCCGACGCAGCCAGTGATGAAACTTGACCGACTCGTCCGACTTCTCCCAGCGCTCGATCGCCGACGCGACGGCGATCAAGACCTGTTGTGACAAGTCCTGTGCGTCGGCATCCTGCAAGCCCTTGCGGCGAGCCAGCCGATAAATCACCGGGCGGTAGATCGATGCGAACTGCTCCCAGGCCTCGCGATTCGCGGGCGAACGCACCTGCACCAGCAGGCTTTCACGCGTTTCCGGAAACTCAGTCACAATGGATCTCCCTCAGGCTGTCAGGTTAAACACAGCCGGGACCCCATTCTGACATAAAAGTGCGCAGATTTCCGCGATCGTGTTGTCACCGATCGCGGGAGATCATCAGAACGCCTCCGAGGGCATCAGGCCTTTTCGCGAATTGTTGAGCAGGTTGTCGTAATTGCCTTGCTGTTCCTGCTGGAAAATGCCGTTTTGGCTTTCGATGTTGCCGCGGAGCAGATCTTTGCCCATCGACGGATTGCCTTCCGCCTTATCCGCGGCGGTGTTCGGGGGCGGAGGAGTCTCTTGTGGAACGACGTTCTGCAAGAGCGTCTTGCCGCGATGGAACGCGTACAGATTGTCGCTCGCGCGGGCGATCACGGTGGACGTTCCTCGAATGTCGTCCGCGATGAACAGCCCGCGCAGATCGGTTTCGCCCGAGCGGAATTCTTCGTTGGCGGAACCGATCACTTTCACATGCACGTCTCCCTGGAATGCGTCCTTCGTGGCATCCTTGATCGTGACGCGAACGCGGCCGCTGGTGGCGTCTTCCTGGATTTCCAGCGAGAGCGGGCTGACGAGGACCAGTCCCGAGGCGTAGAGATTATCGCCCCGGCAGACCACAAGGTACGCCCCCTCCTCTTTGAGCGGAAGCTCCAGATCGCGGTCGAGATCGCGATAGTCCTTCCCTTCGCCGAGTTCGACGGTCTCTTCGTGATACGGTTTGATCCCGGCCAGATTGATCGCCGTGATCCGGTCGAGATTGCGCTGCATCAATCCGAACTTCATCAGGTCGATGCGATACACCTTGAGCGAAACTTCCGCGATGTTGCGATAGTGCAGCTTGAGTTTGCGGAGATCGCCCGGCTTGACGGTCGTCACTTCGTCGAGCGAGATGTCTTTGTGCGTGAAGAAATCGATCGTTTCGGAAGCATCGGGGAATCGGGTTTTGACCTTGGTATATTCCTCGATCGCTTCGGACGCCTTTCCGAGCGCGTGATACACCTGACCCATGATGTAGATCGCTTCCCATTTGTTGTCGGCGGGCCGGGTGCCGCCGGTTTCGGGGACGGGAAACTTCGCTTCGGCGACTTTTTCGCACATTTCGAGCGCCTGCTGATGCTGACCGAGTTCGAAGTGGCTGTAGCCGATGATGTACCAGAACGAGTCGAGCAGCCGGCTGCTCGGATAGCGGACGGCGTACTGCTGACAACGATCGATTGCCGCCTGATACTTGTCCAGATCCAGGAGTGCGCTGGCCGTGGCGAAGCTCGCCTGATCGGCGGCCGGATCTTTCGGGAACGTCGAAACGAAGTGGTCCAGCATGTGGATCGCATTGTCGATCAGATGGACCCGCGTCAGTCCGGCTTCCTTGAGCTTCGGATCGTCCTTCGCCTGCGGAGCCTTGCGATAGACTTCCTGAGCCAGAGCATACGTCGAGACCGCGAGATACGATTCCGCCGGGTAGTCCCGGAGCAGATCTTCCAGCACCTGCACGCTGCGGAAGAATTCGCCGCGGGCGTTCAGAAAGCCCGCGACCTGCGATTCACGTTCGAAGCTCCCCTGCACCGTCGCCCGATACACGAGGTAGCTCCGTTCGTATTCACCCAGTTCGCGATACGACAGAGCGACTTTCAGAATGTCCTCGAAGCGGACTTCGATGTCAGCAAATTTTTCCTTGATGATCTCGAAGAACTTGACGATCTCGCCGTGCGATTCGGTCGCCAGCGACGTCTGGAACAGCATGCTGACGACCTCTTTGTACTGCTCGTTTCGCAGCCGCCAGTTGTCGAACAGGTCGGACAGGTGCTTGTGCGCGGCGGCGTGGTCCTTGTCGGCGGCGAGCAGCCTGCCGAAGTGATACAGTTCGTCGGGAGTCAGACGGTATTCGTCCTTCGATTCTTCACTCGCGTGCAGTACGGCCAGCTCGACGGGAGTTCCGACTGCAATCTGCTGTGGATCGTAGAAACTGCGAACGATCGTCGGACGCGCGCGATATTCGCCCGGGACGTAGCCGACGACGCGATAGGAAATATTCTGCGGATACCGCTGATTTCCCAGATAGAAGGTGATGAATCCCGGCTCGATTTCGTAGCGTTCGAACTGACCGCTGATCGAATCTTCGGGAATCGTGCATCCGGCGGGGATCGGCTCGGTCAGGACCAGATAGTCGTACTGTTCTCCGGGCTGACCCGTGGTGTTGTGGCGTCGAGGAAAGAGCGTGACGTAGCCGTCGACTCCGACGGGAAGCTGCGTCAGCGGATTGGTGAAGGAAGTATAATTCCCTTCCACGATGCCGAATCCGCGCGGGACATCTTTTCCCTTGTGCTTGCGAAGATGCGGTTCGTAGCGGCGGGAAACCTGCCAGTCTTTGGCGGTGCTCTTCAGGTCTGCGGTTGCGACAAAGCCGGTGAGTACCGCGGAGTAGGTGAACGATCCGCGTCCTTCGAGTCGGAACGAAATCTGCTGCGGTTTGTCGGCGTTCAGGAGATCGGCCGAAACGCTCAGCCGCCGCGAGCCTTCTTTCGACGGATCGATGGTGAAGGTCTCAACCGGCTTGCCGTTGACTTCGAGCGTGAGCGTGTATTTCTCTCCGATCCTGCGGGTCCGGCTGGACCATCTGGCGAGGGCCGCGATGACGGGGCCGTTCGCTTTTTCGACCGGCCAGCGCGAGCCGACCCGCGCGGCGAGCAGCCAGTCGGCCAGTCGCGCTACTTCAGCGTTGTTGGGATCGACCTCTTCGAGCGCGAGCAGATACAGTCCGCGAATTTCGATTCCGCTGCTCATCCACGGGACCTTGCTTTCGATCCGTTGTTCCGAAAGGCGATTGGCCGTTTTGCTGTCGCTCTTGAGATTGACCAGCGGCATCAGTTCTTTCGCCATTTCGGCGTGATCCATCGCCGTCAACGCGAGCGCGAGATGGACCAGTCCCGAAGCGCTCATCTGATTTCTTTCGCGGAAGAGCCGATTCGCCAGTGCAAAATCGGCACATCCGCACGCCGCCAGTCCGTGCAGCAGGATCGTCTGCCCTTCGAGATCGTTTGAAGGGGCGTTCGCGAACGCCGACTTGAGGAAGTTCTCTCCCTTGTTGAACTGATCGTTGCCGACGGTAAACCCGGCTTTGCGCGCGTCCGCCAGCGACCACATCACGCGCGACGTGAGGAAACGATCGGGTTCGCCCCGATCGGGACGTCCGCTCCACGACCAGCTTCCGTCTTCGCGCTGGGCGGAAATCAGCAGTCCGAGCGAGGAGTTGATGCGGTCCGAAATCGTCGCGGCTTCCGGTGAATCGCTCTCGCGGGACAGACCCAGCAGTTCGAGCACGGCCAGTCCGCCGAGAACGTCGGAGACGGCTCGCTCGGTTCCCGAAGTCTGAGGGATACCGCAGCGCAGCAGTTCAACACCAGTGCCGAGCACCGCATCGAGCAGCGAGCGGTTGACGTTCGGACCGATCACCAGTTCGAGCGAAGGTTTGTTTGCCTTTTGTGCGGCATCGAAACCGACGAACGCGATCGTGCTCTGTTCGGAAGTTCCACTCGCCGTCGCGTAGATCGGAAATCCGTTCGGATGAACGACCAAAGTTTGCCGCGTCACATCGGTCACACCCTCGGTCACCGCGGTCAGTTCGAACTCGACCGATTCGCCTCCGGCAACGACGGGGAATTCGAGTTTCGAAACTCCGGGACCAGTGACTTCGATCGTTTTCGTTTCGGACGTCGTTTTGTCGCCGATCTTCGTCTGCAATGTGACCTTGATCTGACGCTCGCCTGCGAGCGAGTTGTGAATTTCGACCGGGATCGCCGCCTTGTCGCCGGTTGTGAACGCGGACGGAAGTTTCAACTCGGCGAACAGGTCTTTTTTGGTTAAGACAGAAGCCTCGGCATGACCGGCCAGCGAATTGTCGTTCACGCCTTTCGCGCGGACTTTCCAGGACGTCGATTTCGCGGGCATCGTCACGATCACGCTCGCTTTCCCGTTGGCGTCGGTGACGATGGTGGGATCCCAGAACCCGGTCTCGGCGTGCGTCATGCCCGGCAGCAGATTGACTCCGGCTTCGACGAGCTGCTGGATTTCCTCCTGATCGCGTCCGTTGAGTGCGAGGAATTTTCCTTCCTTCGTGATCGCGTTGATGGTGATGTCGCGCTGCGCGAAGTAAGACCAGGGGATGGCGGAGCCTCCGTTGTTTTGCTGTGCGTTCGATGTTCCGTCGCTGATGACGATCAAACCGGATCCCGAAGTGTTGAGCGGGATCGAGCCGTTCTGCGAGTACCACTGGTTGATACGAGGGTGCGTGCTGTGAGTTCCCCATTCGTTGGCAGCCAACCAATTCTCTCGAAGAGCCGACCAGTCCATCACTCCACGCACAGCTGCATATCTCCCTCGATCTGAGAAGTCGTCCACGAACGAGAAAGAATGTCCCAT
>DATKCB010000381.1:0-8328 GCA_035513495.1 Planctomycetaceae bacterium
CTCCCTATGTCGGCATCAAGGATCTCGTATTGATTCCGTCCATTGTCGATGTGGCGGGCGTGAACCGGATTTCGCGAATCATCTTCACGCGCGCCGCCGGAGCGATCTGCGGGATGGTCGAGGCGGTTCCCGAAGAGGCACCAACCGACAAACCGGTCATCGCGGCCAGCATGTTCGGTAACACAACCGAATGCGTCGGGATGTGCCGCGAACAACTCGAACAGGCGGGTTACGAAGTCCTCACGTTTCACGCGGTCGGTACCGGCGGACGGATGCTGGAAAGCCTGGTGACGGCAGGCTTCATCGACGGAGTGCTCGACATCACCACCACCGAGTGGGCGGACGAACTGTGTGGAGGCGTCTTCTCGGCGGGAACCGATCGCCTGTCGGCTCCGGGACGAGCCGGGGTCCCGCATTTGATCGTTCCCGGATGCATCGACATGGTGAATTTCGGTCCGCTGTCGAGCGTCCCCGAGAACTACAGAAATTCGGGCCGTACGTTTTACGAATGGAATCCCGACGTGACCTTGATGCGGACCAGTGCGGAGGAAAACCGCGAACTCGGGCGGATCTTTGCGGAAAAAGCCAACGCCTCGCCGCGTCCCGTTTCCTTCCTCATACCGACGAGAGGATTTTCGATTCTCGGCGGTGACGGAGAACGGTTTTGCGATCGAGCGGCCGACCGGGCATTTCTCGAAGCCCTGGAATCGTCACTCCAAGAGCGTCATCGCGTGCTCGTCATGGAGACGAACATCAACAGTCCGGCCTTTGCTGAGAAGGCTGTCGAAATGCTGCGGGAGATGATGAGTGGAAAGAAACCTGTGTAGCGGAATTCGTAAGAATTCCGTTGTTTCCCCGTCGACTCCGAATTCTTGCGAATCCGGCTACCTCTGGGAAGTGACTCAGAACGTCAGGAGTTGACCATTTCCTGCATGACTTCGTCGGGAATGCGGAAGTTACCGGTCACGTTCTGCACATCGTCCGAATCTTCGAGAGCTTCCACCAGTTTCAGCACCTTCCGCGCGGCGGAGGCATCGAGTTCGATTTCGTTTTCGGCGATCTGCGTCACTTCGGAGACGACGGTCTCGATTCCCGCAGCTTCGATGGCCGCCATCAATCGATCGAAATCTTCGGGCAGGCAGATGATCTGAAAGCCGCCGTCGATTTCCTTGACGTCTTCGGCACCGTTTTCGAGGGCGAGATCGAAGATCTGCTCTTCGGTGGTCTGCTCGGGAGCGATCGCGATCAGCCCCTTGCGATGAAACATCCACGAGACGCAACCGGTCGTTCCGAGGTTTCCGTGATGAATCTCGAACGACTTCCGAATTTCGCCGGCGGTCCGGTTGCGATTCTCGGTCAGCGCTTCGCACAGAATCGCCACTCCTTCGGGACCGTATCCTTCATAGAGCAACGACTGGTAGTTTTCACCGCCCGCTTCGCCGCAGCCTTTTTTGATCGCGCGATCGATGTTGTCCATCGGCATACTCGACTTGCGGGCTTTGTCGATCGCATAGCGCAGCGCCAGATTCATGGCGGGGTCTCCCCCACCCGCTTGCGCGGCGACGATGATCGCCCGGCTGAGTTTGCCGAAAAGTTGCCCTTTTTTGGCGTCCATCCGCCCTTTTTTATGAGCGATATTCGCCCAGTGGGAATGTCCTGCCATGAAGTGCGGCTCCTGAGAAAAAGAGTCCGTGATTTGTCAGATTCCAGCGACGGTTGCGCACGATGCGGAACCGAAAGTGTTGCGGTGCGTTCTTTCGAAGGGGGAGTATAGCATAGCCGATTCGCGGACTCTATTCCTTCGTCGCTCCGGCCGGTTTGGGGGCCGGAATCGGTTGCTCTCCGGTTTCCAGGCCAAGTTTGCCGCGAATCGACCGGATCAGCTTCTCATCGCGGCGATCGTCTGCTTCGGCCTGTTTGAGAGCGGTCTTCCAGGCCTCGACCGCCTGTTCTTTCGCGCCCGACTTCTCGTACACGTCTCCCAGATGATCCCATAAGGTTGCGTCACCTTCCGTGGAACCCTCGACCGCTTTCAACAGATACTTCTTTGCTTCCTCAAACTTCCCTAACCGGTACAGCACCCAGCCCATGCTGTCGAGATAGGCGTTGTTGTCGGGTTCGGCGTCGAGGGCGATCCGGATCATCTTCTCGGCTTGCTCGAGTTTGATGTTCTGATCGGCGTACAGATACCCCAGGTCGTTGTTGACCGAGGGGTCGTCCGGTTCGTTCTTGTAGATTTTTTCGAGAACCTCCTGCCCCTTCTGCATCTGCCCCTGCTGAACCAGAATCGCCGACAGCATGAAGTGTGATTGCCGAATGATTGTTCGTAGACGCTCGTCGGCGACGTTCATATAGTCGGTCGTTCCCGTCAGCGATTCGTAAATCTCGACCGCTCGATCCAGATGATCGTTGCGATACTCCAGCCACGCGAGACGAAACGTCAGCTCCGGGGTGTTGGGTAGAACTTCGTTGGCACGTACAATTTTTTGCAGGGCCTCTTCGCTTTTTCCCGCTTCATCCAGTTCGTAGGACAGGTTCATCAGAATCTGCGCCAGGATTAGCCCGTAGGCGGCTTTCAATTCGGTGCTGGAGGGATTTTCGAGCGCCTTTTCGATCAGCGTCTCCGCTTTCACGAACTCCTTCTGCTGGATCAGATAATCGGCGAGTTGCGCGGAGAGTTGCGGTGTCTGCGAGCGGCGGTACTCCATGGCCAATTGATAAAACTGAATCACGTCCTCGGTTCGTTTGGCGGCTGCAGCCAATCTTCCCAGAATCCAGGCTTCGGGGTAGTTGAATTTTCTCGAACCCGCCTCGTGCAGGGCGAGACCCGCTTTGACGAGTTGGTCCATAAACTCTTTGTCGTTGCTCACCTGCTTGAACTGGTCTTCGATTCCGTCGACATTCCGGCCGAGTCCGAGCAGTCCCGACAGCGCGCCGAGCCACTCGTCGGCCTTTTTCTGAGAATAGTAGATGTCCATCAGACCCTGATAACCCTCGGGGTCGGCTCCCCGGCCGATCGCTTTCAGATACAGATCGATCGCTTTCTGCTGTTTGTTCTGTTCGCGATACAGGTCCGCCAGGGCATAGACGATATAGTTATTCTGGGCGTCGTCGTCGTACAGTTTGTCGAGCATCGCTTCGATTTCGTCTTCGCGATCGAGACCCTTCATGATGTCCACCAGCAGCCGATACGGAGCGACTCCCTGCGATTGCAGATGCTTGTCGAGGTAGGGTTGGAGTTCCGCGAGCGCCTGCTCGTACTTTTCCTGGGCCTCCAGAATTTGCGCCTTGAAGAAACGGATCTCTTCGGCCTTCAAGCGAGGATTCTGTTGAGCCAGATCGAACGCTTTCATGGCGGAGTCGAAGCGTTTGGCCGCCAGAAACACGCTCCCGATTCGTTCGTACGAAAGTTCCTCATTCGATTCGATGAGCGAGATCGCCTGCGCGCTGAGCCGGAACCGTTCGGGATTCTGGACGGCTTCGAAAATCACCTGGTACGCATCGGCAGCTTTTTCGGTCTCTTCCGCGGTCCGGTAGAGCAAGCCGAGCTGCATCATCAACAGCACGTAATCCTGCGAGGACTTATCGACTTCCGGAGAGTTCACTGCTTTCTCGAACGCGTCGATCGCCTGGGGAATCTGTCGCGCATCCTGACGAATCGCTCCCAGCAACCGCAGAAACTGAAAATCGTCCGGTGCCCGCTTGAGCGCGTCGGCGAGGAGCTTTTGCGCTTCATTGATCTGATTGAAACGAATCGCCAGCAAAATCGTCGAACGGTAGACTTCGACAGCTTCGGGATCGGCCGCGAGAGCTTTGCGATATTCCTGCAGCGCCTCCTGATAGTTGCCTCGCTTCTCGAGAACCAGACCGTTCATGTAGTGAGCGGTCGCAGCGATCCGCTGCTTGTCCTGCTCGGTTCGCGGTTCGATCGGTTCGTAGGGGAGGATCGTTTCGGGGACCGCGCCTTCCCGGACAGCAGAGGGTTCCTGCGCCGCGATCGGGGCTGTCGGCAGACACTCGATCGACCATGCTACGCCGAGCGACGAGAGACAAACGGTCAACAACAGTCGGTTCATTCTGAGGCACTCCCTTTTATCCGGTTGAAACCCGAATCAATATCCTGCATTCACGAGCCTGTGAAAGTCATCGAGTACCGCCGGTTTTGCAACCACCGGGACTCTCTTCTGTTTCGCAAACAGCCGCAAGCCGCTCGATCCGGCGAGACCGCGCCGAACGCGAAATGTCACCGGGAGCGAACTCCCGCTGGTATAAAGCATCGTGGATAATGTGATTTCCTGTCAAGCTCTGTCTGTCGAACGCGTTCTCATTTTTTTTTGGCGGGCCGGGGTTTTGAGGTTGCGGGCTTTTTCTTCGCGGATTTGGGGGCGGTTTTTTTGGCAGCCGGTTTGGGCTTCTTCTCGGCAGGCTTCTTTTTGGTTTGTTTGGGAGGGGCGTCGGCCGCCTTGAACAGCTCGGGGAGCCGGGAGACCGAGGTCACGGGATCGAACTCTTCGTCGGTGGATTTGAGTTGCCTGGCAAGCAGCGTCCTGGCCGCGGACTCGAGGGAGAAACTCTTGAGCAACGCCGCGAACAGCGGAACGTCCGATTTCCGCAGCGCGGCTTTGAGCGATTCGGCACCCGTCGCGGTCGTTTCCTTGCGTTCGAGCAACCCCAGCCAGATCGCGGCATCGAGCATCGGATCGTCGAGGGGGATGAGATGCACTCCGAGCGTGTTCTGCATCACCCAATGGCACATGAACGGCGTGACGTTCGGTATCTTTTTGAGCTGCCGAGCCGCCAGATCCTGGGTTTTTTTACGAATCCCTTCGAATTCGAAAACGTAATTTTTTTCGAACACCGCCTGCAACACCGAGCGGACCCGCAAGGCACGCCAGTCGGGATCCGACATCCCCTGGAAGGCGGTTTCGAGTTCGGAGATCGAACTCACGCGGACCTCGTTCCAGTCGTGGAAAACCTGCTGCAACCGCTCGAAATATTCGCGGGCGCGCTCGTACGATTCATTTTCGAGGCACGCCGAGAAAATCAGACTCTCGAGGACCGGAAGTTCGACCTTCGGGGTCGATCCACCGTAACGTTTCTTCAAAACGGAGGTCAGCTTCTTGCAGATCGATTGTTTTTCGGATGCTTTGATGGAACTGGCCGTTGCCATATGATCTTTTCCTCTTCGGTAACCTCTTACCATACTCTTCGCGGGACGAACGAAAATCCTATGACGATTCGATGTCGAGTTCAGAATTGATTTCGTCATCGGGAACGCTGTCTGCCGGATCGTCCTCTGCGGCCGAAGAATCCGACTCGGGCAAGACCTCCCGCAGAATGCGGGAAGCTTCGAGACTCTGTTTCACACCCTGATCGAGCACGAAACTGAGGATCGGCGTGTAGCGGAGCTGCAACCGATCGGCAATTTTCGCCTGCAGGAAGCCTCGCGCCGAATTGAGCCCGTGCAACGCGAGCTGCTGATGTTTCTCATCCGCCATGACCGATATGTAAACTTTGGCGTGTTTGAGATCCCCGCTGACTTCGGCCCCCAGAACCGTGACGTTTTTGACGCGAGGATCGCGCAACTCGAAGAGGATCAGCGTACTGACCGTCTCTCGGATCGCTTCGGCGACTCTGAGGGTCCTGCGCGAATTCATACGATTTCCAAGTGTTTGTCGAAAGGAGGGCTATTCGTCTTTCGAACTCGCGACGTCGTCGAGAGTCCGCTTTTTCTCTTCGATGCGGAACGATTCCAGCAGATCGCCTTCCTTGATATCGTTGAATCCTTCCAGCCGGATCCCGCATTCCATCCCTTCCCGCACCTCGCGGACGTCGTCTTTTTCGCGTTTCAGCGAAGCGAGTGCATAGTGGTTGATGATGGTCTGGTCGCGAATGACGTGCACGCGACAATTGCGGTCGATCGTTCCGTTGAGCACGCGGCACCCGGCGATCGTTCCCATGCGGCTGATCGAGAACGTCCGCAGCACCAGTGCGCGGCCCGTCGTCACCTGGATTCGCTCGGGAGACAACATTCCTTCGAGCGCATCCCGAATTTCCTGAATCAATTCGTAGATGATCGAATAGCGTCTGATCTCGACACCTTCCTCGTCGGCCAGCGACTCCGCCCGATCCTCCGCGATCACGTGAAACGCGAGAATCACCGCCTTCGAAGCCGAAGCCAGATAGACGTCGGATTCGTTGACGCCACCCACACCCTCGTGCAGGATGTTGACGCGGACTTCGGGGTGGTCGAACTTGCCCAACTCGCCCCGGATCGCTTCGAGCGAACCCGGGGAGTCGGCCTTGACGATCAGCGACAGATCCTGAATTTTCCCCGCTCGCACCGCTCCCAGAATATCTTCCAGCGAGGCGGGTTTGTTGCGGCGGGCGAGGACCTGCGTTCGATCCTGACGCGATCGCGCGGTGGCGATTTCGCGAGCCCGTTCGATATCGTCGAAGACGTAGAATTTGTCACCCGCCCCCGGAACCGATTCGAATCCGGCAACCTTGACCGGCATCGAAGGCGTCGCTTCGGTGAGTTCCTCGTTGCGGTCGTTGTAGATCGCTCGAATTCGCCCGTACGACGAACCGCACAACACACAGTCACCGATTCGGAGCGTTCCGCTTTTGACCATCAGCCATGCAATCGGTCCCCGGCCTTCGTCCATGAACCCTTCGACGCAGACGCCGACCGCGGGCCGGCTGGAATTCGCCTTGTACTCCTGAAGTTCGGCGGTCACCAGAATGGTTTCGAGCAGTTCGTCGAGTCCCTTCCCGGTCTCGCCGGAAGTACGAATCACTTCGACTTCGCCCCCCCACTCCGCCGGGAGGATTTCGAACTGCGTCAGTTCTTGCAGGACTTTCTGTTCGTTGATGTCGGGCAGGTCCATCTTGTTGAGCGCCACAATCATCGGAACGCCCGCTGACCGGGCGTGACTGATGCATTCCTGCGTTTGCGGCATGACGCCGTCGTCTGCGGCGACGACCAGGATGATGATGTCGGTAATGTTCGCTCCCCGCGCGCGCATTTCGCCGAACGCCGCGTGACCGGGCGTGTCCACGAACGTGATTTTCTGTCCGTTGTGTTCGACCTGATAAGCGGCGATATGCTGCGTGATCCCGCCCGCTTCACCACCGGCGACGTTTGCGGAACGCATTTTGTCGAGCAGTGTGGTTTTCCCGTGATCGACGTGTCCCAGAATCGTGACGACCGGCGGGCGCGGTTGCAGTTGTTCGGGATCTCCTTCTTCTTCGAATCGCGTGAGGAGTTCCGCTTCGATATCCGTTTCTCGCTTGATCGTCAAATCGACTCCGTGTTCCATCGCGAGCATCAGCGCCGTTTCTTCATCGATCAACTCGTTGATCGTGATCATCTGACCTTGTTGCATCAGGGTTTTCATCAGATCCCGGGCGGTCCGACCGATCGCTTCGCACAACCCCCGCAACGTGATCGGAACATCGATGGTCGCTTCCGTTTTGAGTTGAACGGCCGCCCCGGTTCGGCCGCGTCGCCGAATGGGCCGTCTGCGCCGCGTGGTCGTCTGGCTGCCGGTTTCGCGGAGGGTTTCCGTCAGTTTTTTATTGCTGCGACGGCGTTCCTCGATGAGGCTGCGCCCTTTGCGAATTCCCTCCTCGCTGTCGTCCTCGTCCTTTCGGGTCTTCTTTTCCGCGTGCTTGCGAAGCTGATCTCCCAGCGGGCTTTGCTGATCGAGGAGATCCGAGGTCAGCCGGATTTCGGGCTGTTGCGCCTGCTCGGCTTTGGGCTGTTTCTTTTTGGGAATCTTGAGCTCAGGAGCCGAGGCGATGTTGGGGCCTTGGGCTTTCGGTTTGAGTCTCGGCTTGGCGCGTGTCGGTTCGTTCGAAGAAACCGTACCGATCGGCCTCATTTCCCGCATCCGGGAACCCCCGGTGGGGGAAGCGTGAACATCGCGCGTCATCGCAGGAGATTTCGTAGTCCCCTGTCCGCCAGGCTCGATCGGAGCCGATTCCTCGGAATCGTCCGCCGCCTGCGGACTGACCTGCCGCGCGGCGACATCGGACTTCTCCGATTGTTGATCTTCCTTCGGGACAGTCTCGGCAGCTTCAGCCGATTTCACGGATTCCCCGGCGGAAGGAGCAGCCTCGGCGTCTGTCTGGTCCGCAACCGTACGCGGTTTGGGAGTGCGGGGTTGAAGTTTCCGGACTTTACCCGACCGGTCGATCGGCGGTTCCCGCCTGACCGGAACCGGCTCTTCCGTTTTGGAAGCGCTGCCGCTATCCGCAGCCGATTGCTGTTGGTAGTAAGCAACGACACGGTCGCGTTCTTCGGGAGTGATGCTTGCCAACGCG
>DATKCB010000382.1:0-3076 GCA_035513495.1 Planctomycetaceae bacterium
GCGAAAATCTCGTCTCCATGCTCGCAGAGCAGAGCTTTGTTCGCCGTGACGATATTTTTCCCCGCTTCCAGGAGCCGCAGCATGACGGTCCGAGCCGGTTCGAGTCCCCCCATGAGCTGGGCAACGACTTCGATGTTCGGATCGGAAATAACCGATTCGAGATCGTCGGTGACGACCCCTTTGGGGAGGGTGATTCCTCGATCCCGGGAGAGATCGCGGACGATCGCGCGGCGGATTACGATCGGACGCCCCGCACGCCGGGCGATCGTGTCGGCGTGGTTGGTGAGAATCCTGGCGACACCCGATCCGACATTCCCCAAACCGACAATGGCAATCTGCAGAGGCGACATCTCGACGACTTTCTCTCCCAACGGCTGTGAATCGGGGACGTGAGTTACGGTTAATCTATCGGCGAGGCATGTTATCCCGCCGAGTGAGTTCGACGCAACCAAAGCGATTGCGTCACAGACAAGAAGGCTTATAATCATGTCAGACTCGATTATGGCAATTGCACCCCGACAAACCGGTTTGCAGTCCGTCCGCAGCGTTCCGCTCCGGATCGGTGCGGTCGCGTATCTGAACTCGAAACCGCTGATCGAAGGACTGTCGGAAACCGATCGGGAGTACCGGCTGATCCTCGACTATCCGAGCCGTCTGGCGGACGATCTCGCCGCCGGCGAACTCGACGTCGCGCTCATTCCGTCGGTCGAATGCCTGATCAATCCCGAATACACTGTCATCTCCGATGCCTGTGTCGCGACGCGCGGACCGGTGCTGAGCGTGAAGCTGTACTCGCGGGTTCCTCCGGGCGAGATTAGAACGCTCGCGCTGGACGAAGGCTCGCGAACGAGCGCCGCGCTGGTGCGGACCTATCTGATCCACAAATACGGGATCGAACCGGAGACCCGCTCGTTTCCGATCGACTCCGAAACACTCGATACGAGTTCCGATGCCGTCCTGATGATCGGCGACCGGGCGATGTTTGCACCGGAAGGCCAGTTTCACACGGTCTGGGATCTGGGCGAGGAATGGCTCAAGTGGACCGGGTTGCCGTTCGTGTTCGCGGTCTGGGCTGGGCGGGAGAGTTCGGAAATTGATCCGCTCGAACGCAAACTGTCGGCGGCCCGCGACCGGGGCGTTTCGCGACTGAAAAAAATCGCAGCACGCGAAGCGAAGGCGCTGGGGATTTCCCCGGCACTGGCGACGCAATATCTCACCAAAAACCTGCACTTCACGCTCGGTTCGGCGGAGCGAAACGGCTTCCGCCTGTTTCGTGAGTTGGCGGCGGATGCGGGAATCATTCCGGGAGGGACTGAAATTGTCTTCCGACATTAAACCGATCCTCGACAAAGCGGTCTCCGGCGAACGGCTCACTCCCGCCGAAGGAGTGACGCTGCTCGAAAGCTATGCGCTCCCCGAAATCGGCCGGGCGGCGAACGCGGTCACAAAGCGGCTGCATCCCGAACCGTATCGAACCTACAACATCGACCGGAACATCAACTACACCAACGCCTGCACGGCGGTCTGCGATTTCTGCGCGTTCTATCGCCCCCCCGATCATCCCGAAGTGTACGTACTCTCGGAAGAAGTTCTGCACAAGAAAATCGAAGAGACCGTCGAACTGGGAGGAGATCAGATCCTGCTGCAAGGGGGACTGCACCCCAAGCTGCCGCTCGAATGGTACGAAGACCTGCTGCGGGGAATCAAACGGAAGTTCCCGCAAGTCAACGTCCACGGATTCAGCCCTCCCGAGATTTATCACTTCACGAAAATCAGCAAGCTCCCGCTCGAGACGGTCCTGGAACGTTTGCAGGAGGCGGGTCTCGGTTCGCTTCCCGGCGGCGGCGGAGAGATTCTCGTCGATCGCGTCCGCAAAGAGATCACGCGCGGAAAAGTTCTGACCGACGACTGGCTGAACGTGAACCGCGTCTGGCACAAACTGGGTGGGAGATCGACCGCAACGATGATGTTCGGACACGTCGAAACGCTCGCCGAACGGATCGAACACCTCGAGCGCCTGCGACAGTTGCAGGACGAAACCGGCGGTTTCACGGCGTTCATCTGCTGGACGTTCCAGCCCGACCACACCGACATGTCGCACATCCCCCCGGCGGGTGCCTTCGATTATCTGAAGACGCAGGCAGTGAGCCGCCTCTATCTGGACAACTTCCCCAACATCCAGTCGTCGTGGGTCACGCAAGGAGAAAAAATCGGCCAGCTCGCGCTGCTGTACGGAGCGAACGACATGGGGAGTCTGATGATCGAAGAGAACGTCGTCGCCGAGGCGGGGACGGTCCATTACCTCTCGCTCGAAACGATCCGCCGCTGCATCGAGGAGACGGGTTACATCCCCCGTCAGCGAAACGTCTTCTACGAATACATCGACCGCTTCGACGAGACAGACTACAAGAAACGACGCCAGATGAATCCGCTGCCGATTTTGAACACTCCGGTTTGAATTTCACTTACCAGTCAAACTCAGATTTCATCCACCGAATACCGGCTTCTCTCGATTGCGGTCGAAACGCTCGGTCACTGTTTGACGGAGTCCGGGTACGCAGTCGCAGCGCGAGGCGGAGCGGGGGTCGCGAGATTTGGAGTTTGTTTCAATCCATGCAGCAGACGGTTCTCGGCGGAACGGCGGGCCGGGTCGCGTTGCTGCATGAACGAAGGAGGCCGCGAGTAGGTGTTCGGGCCGGACGAAGTGTCCGGGAACGGATCGTGGAAGCGGTACGACATCGCTTCCATCCGCGGGTCGGTTGGAAACGGCTCGGGAAAACGCGTGAAGCGCGGATCGAGACAACCGGTCAGTTGTCCGAGCAGCAGGAACGCGAGTACTCCACGAAGCCACATGAGATTGGGTCCAAAAGGTAATGCGGGGTCAGCGGCAGTTTCTGCCGATGAGGCGGCGAATCGTAGCAAAACCCTCCGGCACCTGCCAGAGACGTTTTTCTGAAGCCGGAAGTGAATGAGTATCGTTGGTTACGTCGGGAACCGAAGCGTTGTATGAATTACAATCTCAGCAATTGATCGCGAGAAACGAGTTGCGAAACCGCGGCTTCCGTCCAATCGATCA
>DATKCB010000383.1:0-4052 GCA_035513495.1 Planctomycetaceae bacterium
TGCAAGATTATCGATTTGAATATCAGACTGATGACTACGAAGATCAAATTCTCCTCAAAGCAATTCCCTACGAAAATCGTATCCCAATTTCACGACACCTTGTTCTTTCTCGCCAAACCCTCGAATACCTGATCGACCCCGCTTCTTTCGAGATCAACGCGGTGAAATGGAAAGAACCCTTTGAGCAATTCGATCCTCATAATCATCGTGAAACAGTCTTTGAATTCGGCAAATTCGAGGCTGACCCTGAACTCCAATCGGAAAGCTCCTTGTTTCAGATGGATTGGGATGAATATGAGGTGTACGTCTCAAAGTCTTTCCAACAGGCAAAATTTGAATCTCCCCAAAAGCAACCGCCCTCCTCACTCCAAGCCAGGCTCAAATCCCGTTTTCAGGAGAAAGTCGATCTGTTTTGCTCCTGTTACTGGAAAGCCTTTTTCAAAATCACCGAGTTTTCCCATCCAGAATGAGCTAACAGGTCCGCCAGCATCGCTGTAGTATGGGAGTTCGGCGACACACTTTTCAGGCATCATTTCTGAGACGTCAAATTTTCCATGATCACCTCCTCCCCCCAAATCGTCCTCGCCCGGTACGGTGCCATCTCCGAGGTTGCGCGGTTTCGCTGGTTGCTGGATTGCGAGCCGCAGCGCGGGCAGCGGGTGGTGGTGAAGTCGCATCGGGGGGAGATGCTGGGGACGGTACTCGAACGGGTCGAGGCGGCGCACGATCCTCATGCCGAAAACGAGGTCGATTTCAAAGTGGTCCGGCTCCCGAATGCCGAAGACGAACGACGCGCGATCGAACTGCAGCGCCGCGCGTCCGACGAGTACGGGGACTGGCTCGGACGGATCGCCGAATGGAACATCGATCTGCAACTGATCGATCTCGAACGGACCCTCGACGGTGAAAAACTGATCCTGTACGTCCTCTGCGACCGCGGCCCCGAAAGCACCAAACTCGCTCTGCACGCGGCGGCGGGCGGACTGGGCATCGTTGAAGTCCAGCCGGTGGACCGCGAAGGTCTGGTCGTGATTCCTTCGAGCGGTGGCGGTTGTGGATCCGGGGGGTGCGGGTCAGGTGGTTGTGCTTCGCACTGAGGCGAGATCGCGATTCTTCTGCCCGGCACTCAATAAAAAAACACCCCGATCCAGCGGATCGGGGTGCAGGCGAAGCAGCCGTTCTCTTCAGAGATTGAGGCTCCCGAGAGAATCTAAAACGGTCCTTTCATCCACGGTCCTGTGATGGCGAAGGTGATTCCGGGAGTCTGAATGTTGACGAACAGCGTTCGACCGGTTGGATCGAACGTCGCTCCCGCCCACTCGTTTCCGCTGAAGTCGCCTTCGGCGATCCACTCCGCGACACGCAGCGGATCGCGTCCCGCAGCGAGCAGCGCCGGGGCATCGAGTACTCCGATGTTGATGATGTTGCGGGCGAACTCGAACGTCTGACCGTTGGGCAACAGTCCCAACAGGGAGAGGCCGTCTCCATCGTCCGTGCCACCATCTTCACAGAGCAGAATACCGCCCCGAGGGCTCACGGTGACGTTATCGGGATTGTCCGAACCGTAGGCTTCCGGCACGAGCGCACCTTGGGAGACGAAGATGTTATGCAGCTTCTCCGTCTTGGGATCGTACGCCCAGACCGCCCCTTCGGTGCCTGCGGCTTCGGATCCTCCTTCGGTGTCGACGAAGACGACCACTTCCTGCACGGGATCCCACCAGCAGCCTTCGAGCCGCTGGAAGCGTGCACCCGCCTGTTGCCAGCCTTCATAATAGGCTGCGGAAATGCGTCCATCTGGAGGAGCTCCGTTCGGGTTGGTGATCTCGATCCATTCCACATCATACTCGGAGAAACACTCGGGGTCGCGCAGATCGAGCACGGGACCTTCCGGTCCGACGGCACGCAGCATGTAGAGCGTCCCGCCTGCTTCCAGAGATCCCGGCACACCCGACGCGTCGTTCGGAACGAACTTGTAGAAGCCGGAGTTACCGCGGCGACGACCGGACGAGTCGATCAGATTGCTGGTCGTGCTTTCGTCCTCGGTTTCATACACGAACCCGGTCGCGGGATCGACGGCGACCGCCTCGTGGGAGAAACGTCCCATGTCGGTCAGAGGGACGGGAGTTCCCCACGCATCGCGGTCGGCGTCGGATGCAAACGGCAAGGACTCAAAAATATATCCATGGGGAATCCCATTGACGGTTGCGAGAGTCTCTTCACCCGTCAGCCAGGTTCCCCACGGTGTCGGGCCGCCGGCACAGTTATTCCAGGTTCCGGCGACGCTCACACGACTGTCGATCAGCTTGCCGTTTTTCCAGCGCAGGACGGTCGTTCCCCCGCCGGCGTTGGGATTGTAAGCATGAGTCGCGGCAATCGGAGGTCCCCCGGTCACCTCGTGATTGCGAATCAGCACGATCTCGTTGGCTTTTCCATTCGAATTTTTGTTGTTGCCGGGAAAAACCGTCGCGACGACAGCCATACCGTCGAGGTCTTCGGGAACGGGGTTGCCGTCGCTCATCGCATCGCCGGTCCAACTGAATGTTTCATACTGAAACCCCTCGGGCAGCATGATCAGTTCCAGGCCGGTCGCCTTGTCTGCGGTTGGGTACAGAGGACCGTAAGGGCTTTCCGTACGAATCCCGCACATGTCTCCCGCTGCATGAGCTGCGTGCAGTTTTTTGGTATGCAGGAAAGCCAACGGTCCCGCGAGTGCGGCCGCGCCGAAGACACCCGCTCCCCCTTTGACAAACTCCCGCCGGTCAAACTTTGATTTCGAACTCGACATCTCAGTCACGCCTCCTGATCAGAATTCCCTCGTGATGAAATCGATGGCCCGCCGGAAACTTTCCGATCGGAAAGCCTGGCGACATCGAACGAGGAGGCATGATCCGCTGGATTGTCAAGTTGGAATGAATTCAAAGTGAAGAGCGTGTGATTCAGCAATCATTAACGAGATCTTTAAAGAGCGAACACATCGCGCTGCTCACGTGGGGCGATGGTTTTGATCGAGCGCCTTGCCGGTCTTCTCTGTAAGTGAGTCACTTCTTCTTCACTGCCTTCTTTTGGGTAGCGGTCTTCTTAGAGGACTTCCGCGTCGTCGCTTTCGGTTTGAGAGAACCGACGTAAGAGGAACTGAGGTCAAAGTATTTTTTCAGCTCGTCTGTTTTCTTCAAGAGTGAGTCGGGGACGACGGCGTATTCCTGCATGATTCGTCCGTGCTGCTCGCAGCGCGTGGTTTTGTATTTTTTTAGAAAGGCTTCGAGTTCGTTCTGAGGAAGCCGCAGCGCCAGTGTGCCGGTGGCGGTCAGAAAGCTGAACATGTGGCCGTTCACCGAGGTGTACGGCATGCTCGCGCCTTTGCGTTCCACTTTCGGATTCGTTGCGATCAGTTTTTCGTAGGCGTTCAGTTTATTGGTGGGGATGTTGGAGGGGTTGTTCATACGTTCTCAATACAGATGACGGGATGAAGTGGCTACTGGGAACTGATGACGCTTGTCGAAACAAATCGGCTCATCCCGCCCGACTTGAAATACAATTTCCCGAGTGTGGTTCGAGCTGAGCGTGGAGTCAGGCTGTGGGGTCGCCATCGGTGGCCGATTCATAATTTTGTTGAAACTGCCAGATTGCTTCGAGGAGTTCGGCATCGGTCGCTTCCCACAATCCCCGGCTGTGAATGTCGGCACAGAGTTCTCCCACCGCGGAAATGAGTTGGCCGGCACGCATCTCGGGAACTTGTAGCGACAATTCCTGAAACGCGGCGAACAATTCTGCGCGAATGTCGGTGGTGCTCATAGTCGATTGCCTATTGTAGTCGGATTTGCCCGCTTGTTTTGATAGGTCCCAATAATTGTAACCGGCCATTATGTCTGTTCAATATTTACACCACAACTTGGCCTAGAGTCCCTCAACCTCATCCGCCACCCACATTAAATAAACCGGATTCCCCGCCTCAATTGCCCACGACGTCACACAGGGGCAATCGTACGAATGCAGCCGGGTCAGTGTTTCGATGGCCTGATCCAGTTTGTCCGCGCTCGTCTTGGCGATCATGA
>DATKCB010000384.1:0-3236 GCA_035513495.1 Planctomycetaceae bacterium
GTTTGTAATACTTCCGTCTCCGTCCCTCGGCCTGTTCCCAGAACGACGTGAGCAGTTTCTGCCGTTCGAGCCGATGCAGCGCGGGATAGAGACTTCCTTCCTTCAGTTCGAAGTATCCGCTCGACCGGTCGAGCACGCTGCGGACGATGCGGTATCCATACAGCGGAGACTCAGCGAGCACTTCGAGAATCAGCATCTCGACGGTTCCGGAAAGCAGTCGTGAGTCCATGATCTTCCCTCCCATACATAGTTTGTCGATGCATTAAGCATAGACAGGCTAGGCATGATGTGCAAGAGGAATTTTCGAAGTTTTTTGAGCAGCCGACCTGAGCTATTGCCGGGAAGCAACCTCAATCGGTGACGGATCCGTTCGGTGACCCTTCCGGTTTCGCAAGGATGATTTGATTCAACGAAAACGGATTTCGATCACAGGCCGGAGAGCTACGCGAGAGTTCAACTCGAGGAAATCCGGGAACGGGAAAAATTCGCGCTCGAAGTCCCGATGCGAATTCATTAAGCTGGAAAACAGAAGACCGGGGGGGCTCATACATTCTTGCTCAGGAGATGGTTCCATGTTGTATCGTGTATTCAAATACAGTTTGCTGGTCGCGGCGATTTGTGGCCTCCAATCGGTGGAAGCTCAGAATCGACAATTCCGGGGTGGATTCGGGTTTGGTTTTGGCTCGTTGGAGTCCAGTGCCGTTCAACTGGCTACGATGGAAGCGATGAAAGCCGAAGTCAAGCTCGAAGACGAACAGCTCAAAAAACTGGAAGCTCTCTCCAACGAACTGAGTGAAAGCCGCCGGGGGCTGTTCTCACGCGACGCCTTCGAAGGGTTGTCCGAGGAAGAACGGGACAAGAAGCGGGCGGAAATCGGCGAAAAGGTGCAGGCATTGACCGAAGCCAACACCAAGAAAGCCAAGGAAATTCTCAAACCGGAGCAATTGAACCGCCTGATGGAAATCGCCTTTCAGCAACGCGTCCAAAACGGGGTTGCCGGCGTGTTTCAAATTGACGAATTCGTCAAAGCGGCCAAAGTCACCGAAGAACAACAGAAAAAAGCCGAGGAACTGAACGCCGAATTACGGAAAGAATCCGAACAACAGAGTGACGACCGAAGGGAACAATTCACCTGGTTATTCGGAGAAGGCAACAAAAAATATGCGCCCAGGTTCGAGGCCCTTCTGACGGCCGACCAGAAGAAAGTGATGGCCGACATGAAGGGGAAAGAATACGACGTCGCGTCGCTGCCTTCTCAGTTTGGTAACCGCGGCCAGCGCGGAGGTCGTCCCGGTGGAGATGCCGGGCGTCCGGGTGGTCGTCCCGAACGTCCTCAGCGCCCCGGCAGTGACAACAATTAGACCGTGTGGTTCAGGTTTTCAATCTGCTGGAAAAGAATCACGTTCAAATCGAATCAACCCTCACTTGCGATTTGCAAGTGAGGGTTTATTTTTGGTGACGCTTCAGCCAAGTGATGTACGACGGGCTGGTAGCCGGTTCGGAACGGTCGAGAGAGCAGACACGACGCGCGCACAGGTTCGCGATCAGCGGTTTCCGACCAATCACGCGGGCAGATGGTGCTTCTTGAGTGTGTACTCGATAGCTTCGGCCAGCACGTCGACTTCGTCGAGCGTGTTGTACATACCGAAACTGGCGCGGGTCGAGGCGTGGATGCCGAGCTGCTCGTGCAGCGGCATCGTGCAGTGATGGCCGGCGCGTACGGCGACTCCGCGGCGGTCGAGCCAGTCGGCGATGTCGTGCGGATGAAGCTGATCGATCGTAAAGCTCACGATCGATCCTTTGTGCTCAAGGTCGGGACCGAGAATCGTCAGGCCGGGGATCTCCGCGAGCACCCGATGAGCCTTGTGCAGAAGCTGCTCTTCGTGCCGGTGAATTGCTTCGAATCCGATCGAATTTACGTAATCGACGGCTGCGCCCAGTCCGACGATCGGTCCGATGGGGAGCGTGCCCGCTTCGAACTTCGCAGGGATTTCGGCCCAGGTGGAATGATCCAGAAACACCTGATCGATCATGTGTCCGCCGCCGAAGACGGGATCCATCGCTTCGAGCAGTTCGCGTTTACCATACAGCACGCCGACTCCCGTCGGCCCGTACAACTTGTGTCCCGAGAAGGTGAGAAAGTCGATGTCGAGCGTGCGGACATCCACCGTGGCGTGCGGAACCAGTTGCGCTCCATCCACCATCACCCGCGTTCCGTTCCGATGACAGACCGGGATCACCTCGTCGAGCGGAACGATCGTCCCGAGCACGTTCGACATGCCGGTGACGGCCATCAGTTTCGTGCGGGGCGAAAGCAACTCTGGCAACGCTTCGAGATCGAGCCGGCCGTCGAGAGTCAGCGGTAGATATTTGAGAATCGCGCCGGTCCGTTGCGCGGCAATCTGCCAGGGGACGAGATTGGCGTGGTGTTCCATCACGTTCAGCAGGATTTCGTCGCCCGGCTTGAGGAACTTCAGCCCCCACCCCTGCGCGACGAGGTTGATCGACATCGTCGTTCCGGACGTGAAGACGATCTCTTCCGCTTCGGCGGCGTTCAGCAGTCCTCGAACTTTGTTGCGGGTCGCTTCGAGCGCATCATCGATACGCGCTCCGAAGTGATAGACTCCGCGATAAGCGTTCGCGTAGTAACTTTCGTAACACTCAGAGATCGCGTCGATCACGGCCCGCGGCTTCTGAGCCGATGCCCCACTGTCGAGATACACGACCGGATGTCCGCTCGGGTGCGGTTGCGAAAGTACGGGAAAGTCGTCGCGGATAGCATCCACGTTGATTGATTTCATTGATCTATCTCAATTCCGAAGGTGAATCGTCCGATCGAGAGTGCGATCGCCAGATTCACAATTCGGTCGAAGCGGACAGTTTCTCGCCGTCCCGCGAGTAGAGAATCGTTTTGAGAACCTTGAAACCGAGCAGACCGCACCGTTGACGAGTCGAAGTGAGCGGGACTTTCAACAGTTCGAGCATTTCTTCGGCGGAGAACGATTCGAGTTCGTCGACCGTCATTCCTTCAATCTTTTCGCACAGAATCGACGCCCCCGCCTGACTGATCGCGCATCCGTTGCCGTCGAAACAGGCTTTTTCGATCTTACCCTCTTCGCCGATGATCAACTGCAACGTCACGGTATCGCCGCACAACGGGTTTCGGGCCGAGTGCTGACAGGTGGGAGCCTGGATGAGCAGTTTGTTGTACGGATCTTCGAAATGGGGAAGAATGT
>DATKCB010000385.1:0-17335 GCA_035513495.1 Planctomycetaceae bacterium
GGAAATCGCAGGTGTGTCATCGGCGAGCGGTTGTTCCAGCAGGTTGAGTTGTTCAGCGAGAGCCGATCTTTCCTCGTCGCTCAATGCGGCACGGTATGCGAGGATCAGATTCTGAACGGTCTGTTTGACCAGTTTTCCTCCAGGAAATCGGCGTGCGTGCTGGAGCCAGTCGAAAATCTGCACTCGTTGCGCGAGCGTCCAGCCTTCGGTGACGTGGGTGAGCGTCATGGCGTAATGGAACTGCTCCTCCTGAGTTGTCGCGTGTTCCAGCAGGGCGAGCGTCTTACTCAGAGCTTGCGGGCTTTTGAGAAAAACCAGCAGTTCGGAGAGTTCCCGATTGACGAGAGTGTCTCGGTGAGGAAAGAGGGGATCGAGTCGTTGTGCGGTCTGCTCGCAAATTTCGTCGGAGGGCTGTCCTTGGCGGATGAACGTCAGCGCGTAAGCACGCAGAAAACCCAACAACGCTTCGAGTTCCACTGTTTCGAGGTTTTGTCGTTCGAGTGCCGCGAGGATCGCAGGCTGATCTTCGGACCCGGCGATGCGAGTCAGAGCGATTAGTGCGGTCATACTTCCCAGCGGGGACGCCTGATCGAGAGCGCGGTCTTTCCAGAGTGCGACGTCCTGGTTTTCCAAGGCGATTCGAGCGGCGCTGCGAAGCCAGCGGTCTTCACTCGCGAGTTGATGCCAGGCGGCGCCGATCGCGACGGAATCTTTTGTGGTTTGAAATGTTTCGAGCTGTCGGCGCGTTGCACGCGAGAGTGCCGCAATGTTCCTCGCATCTTGATCGATGCTGGTGAGGTACGCGGGCAGTTTTGGTTCTGGCTGGTCGCCTTTCCACGTCACCCGATAGAGGCCCGACTTCGATCCGCGGCCGCCCGTGATGAAATACAATGCACCGTCTGGTCCGAAGGTCAGGTCGCAGACATTGAGCGGTCCCCCTTGCAGAAAGATGTCGTACTCGGCGCGGTAGGTGGCACCGTCGGGGATCAGATCGACGAGATAAATCCGCCCGTTCTGCCAGTCGGCCATGAACAAAGCATCGCGATAACGCGGCGGGAATCGACTCTGCGAGCCGAAGACGATTCCTGTCGGTGAACCGTAGCCGGTGTCGAGCGTCGTGGGGAGCGAGTCCTGATAGTACGTCGGCCACTTCATCGTGCCCCACCGCCAGCCGTATTCTCCTCCCGAGACGACGTGGTTGAGCCGGGTCGGCCGATACCAGGGGAGTCCAGCGTCCCATTCCATGTCGGCGTCGTAGGTAAACATCTCGCCGTCCTGGTTGAAGGCGAGATCGACCTGGTTGCGAAAACCTCCCGCGACGATCTCGCGCGTCCCTCCGTCGGGATCAAGCTTCAGAATGAACCCGACCCGATTGTCATGACCTGCATCGAATTCGTAATGCAGCAGCTTGTCGTTGCGAGGATCGCGATAGGGAGAATTCTCCGCGAATCCCTCGGGAAAGGAGACGTCGTTTCCGCAAACGAGATAAATCATTCCGTCGGGGCCGAGCACGATCTGATTCGAGCCGTGACCGTACCGGCTGCGATAGTCGAGTTCGAACAACAGTTTTTTCTCATCGAACCGATCGTCGCCATTCGTATCGCGCAGGCGATAGAATTCTTTCGAATCGGTCGCTGAGACATACAGGCTCTCGTGAGCGTACAGCACGCCTCGGCAGTGTTTCAGGGTGTCGTCGAGTTTCTCAAATCCTGAGGTTCCCTCATCCCAGGAGAAACTCAACCGTCCGACTCCCTGTTTGTCGAGTCCGAGGAGAATTCTGCCCCGATCGTCGAAGGTCATGCTGATCCAGGAGTCTTCACCTTCCTCTGCGGCGCGGATCAACTCGACCGAAAATCCGGGGGGCAGGGCGATCTTGAGCGAAGGAGCTTTCTCCTGCGCGTACAGGCGACAGGAAACGAGGACCACTGAAGCGAACAGAATGAATCGTCGCATGCGCATTTTTCCGGATCGTCAAAGGAACGGTTTCAAACATTGTGCCGGGTCGAGGTGTCGATGTGTAGCGAAAGCTCACAAAACGGTGGACGATACAAGTGCATTTCAAGTAACCTCTTGCACGAGGATCCGAGGATAAATGCGATCAAATCTTCGCCGCTGGGGAACAATCGGTCCGTGGCCGCTTTAATAAACCAGGGAAGCACTGAACCATGCAAGACGAAGTCAGTTACATCTGCGATACGTGTGGAGAAGAGATCGTGATTCCTCTCGATCTCTCGCAGGGGAGCAGCCAGGAGTTCGTCGAGGACTGTTCGGTCTGTTGCCGGGCGAATGTGATTCACATCGAAATCGACGAAGAGGGAAATGCACAAGTCTGGTCCGAGCCCGAGCAGGATTAGGATCTTTCGGTTGGGGATGCGCGCAACTTGCACGCATGTGACTCGATGGTCACTCACCGATTGGGTTGCGGCCTCGGCCGCGTTAGGAATGACTTTCCATGAACCGGAATTCCCATCGGGAATCTGTTGCTTCGGGAGACGTCGGCGTGAACAATCAAGCTTTCGCGTCAACCTGTTAATCACTTCAGGATTTGGGAAGGTGACTCTCGTGCTTCAACTCCATCGATCTTTCAGTCTGTTGATTATTTCCGTTATTCTCACAGCATCCTACTCGAACTCCGTTCGTGCCCAGGAATCGAACAAACCGTGGTCCGCTCGGCCTGATGTGGTGGAAAGGTTCTCGAAACAACGCGGCCAGTTCAACTACGATGAATCGAAGGTTCCCGAGTACACTCTGCCGAATCCGCTGATCGCCGCTGACGGGACACCTGTTACGACTCCGGAAGTCTGGAATGCCTCTCGACGCGCAGAGTTGATGGAACTCTTTCGCGAGCACGTCTACGGACGCCGTCCCGATCTGGAATATACGATCGGATTCAAACAGACGGCGGAACTCAAAGACGCTTTCGACGGCAAGGCGACCGGCCGGAGCATGACGGCGACCATCACGGTTGCGAATCGAAGCTTCACGTTTCCGTTCGTGGTGTTTGTTCCCAACGACGTCGAAAAACCGGTCCCGGCGGTCGTCCACATTAACAATCGCTACTTCATTCCGCTCGAACAGGCGGCGACCGAACACGATCCCTTCTGGCCGGCGAAGACATTGATCGAACGCGGATACGCCACGGCGTCGTTCCATACCTCGGACGTCGACCCTGACAAGAAAGACGGATACGCCGACGGGATCCGGTCGTTTTTCGCCAATGGAAGGCCCCCTGAAGACAAAGCCTGGCGGAGCCTGTCTGCCTGGGGCTGGGGAGCGAGCCGAGTCCTCGATCACCTCGACACACTGGACGCAGTCGATGGCGAGCGTGTCGCGGTCGTCGGGCATTCCCGCGGAGGAAAAGCGTCCTTATGGGCGGCCTGTGAAGACACCCGGTTTGCGATCGCTTACAGCAACGATTCCGGTTGCGGAGGTGCGGCACTCTCCCGCCGCGCGTACGGTGAAACCGTCGGTCGGATCACATCCAGCTTTCCGCACTGGTTCTGTGTGCCGTATTCGCGCTACGCCGACCGGGAAGACAGGCTCCCGGTCGATCAGCACGAAGTGATCGCTCTGATCGCCCCGCGCGGCGTTTATGTGGCGAGTGCGGACGAAGATCTCTGGGCCGACCCCAAAGGAGAGTACGCCTCGGTCGTTGCGGCGGCTCCCGTGTTTCAACTGCTCGGACAGCAATCGATCGTGAATCCCGAGATGCCTCCGCTCAACCAACCGCGAGTCGCCGGGCAGACCGGTTATCACATCCGCACCGGCGGGCACGGACTGGGCGACGAGGACTGGAACTGGTTTCTCGACTTTGCGGATCGAGTGTTGAGAGATTCAGCCCGTCTCGGCTCACCCTAACAAGAGCGACGCCAGTCCCAGATAGTAAAACAGTGTTGCTGAATCGGTCAGCGCCAGAACGATCGGTCCAGACGCGACTTTGGGATCGCGGCGAGCGGAATGCAGCAATGTGGGAATGAACAGGCCCAGCGTGGCGGCGGTCGTGACGGCGAGTCCCATGCTGAGGAAGATCGTCAGGGAGACCATTGCCATTTGTTTCCAGACCAGTGCAACGAGAGCGACCAGCAGGCCGCAGGCCGTGCCGAGGAGCAGTCCCAACGGAATCTCCCGTGCGATATCGCGGAGCGATTCTTTCCAGCGAAAGCGATTCCCATGATGAGACTGAAGAGCGAGGCTGAGGGTCTGGATGCTGACGCTTTCCGCGACGGCCAGCACCACGGGAATGAACAGTGAGAGGACGATGACCTGATTCAGAATCGTCTCGAATTGTCCCGCCAGCAGCGCACAAAGGATACCTCCGGCGATATTGGTCAACAGCCAGGGAAATCGTTTCGTGAATACGACCAGCAGAGGCGCTTTCTGAACCTGAGCGAGTCGCACGCCGATGAGCTGAAAGACATCCTCGCTTTCTTCCCGCCGCACGAGATCGGAAATTTCGTCTGTGTAAAGTTCGACATCCACCACACCCTGGATGCGCCCGTTCTCGTCCACGATCGGCAGCGCCAGAAACCGGTGCAGGATGAAATATTCGCACGCATCAAACAACGTCGAGGAGGCCGACAGCGTTACGGTTTTCGCAACCATGATGTCGGAGACGGGAGTCTCAGGGGAGGAGAGCAGCAGCCGTCGCGTCGGCAGCACGCCTACGAGCCGTTCGTCGTCGTCCACGACGTAAAAGTAGATGATTCGCCCCGTGGGACGATACTGCCGCACCTTGGTCAGCGCGTTTTCCACCGTATCGCTGACCGAAATCTGCACGAAATCCTTCCGGGCATGATCCACTGCCAGTTCGTCGAGGTGCTGAGTGCGAGTTTTGGAGGCCACGGTTGTCGTCTTTCGAATGCGAAGGGAACGAGCGGAGAATCGATCTGGGGGGTATGGCGAATTCAAATTCGATCGGGCTGGTGTCGACCCTTTCTTGGAGCGCATCGATTGTGTTGACGTGCCGTCCGAAAATTCAAGTCAAACCGGGAGAGTCGTGTCGGTCAGACTGGGGTTAGAGAAGCTTTTAATTTGAGCGAGAAGTTGAAGAATAATTCATCGATGCCGAATTCCTGTCCTCATGATTCGATTCATGGTTCGGTCGGTAATTCCTGTCGAAAACGAGCCGTCTCGATCAATTTCGTTGTTCCGAGAATGGAGGGCGGGTAACTTACTGTGCATGAAAACCCTCCCGATCGTCTTCAGTTTTCTGACACATCCTGCGCGTCGGCGTAATTTTCGAACGCTGGGGAAGTTGCTGGCCGTGTTCACGATGGTGGTGATCACGTACACGACGATGTTCCATTATCTGATGGAGTGGGAAGGGCAGGAGCACTCCTGGGCGACGGGGACGTACTGGGTCTTCGTGGTGATGTCGACGCTCGGTTTCGGGGATATCACGTTTCAGTCTGACCTCGGGAGGGTGTTCTCGGTGGTGGTGCTGCTCTCCGGCTCGATTTTCATGCTGGTGCTGCTTCCGTTCATGTTCATCCAGTTTATCTACCTCCCGTGGATGGAAACCCAGGCGGCGGCTCGCGCTCCGCGAGAACTTCGCGCCGATCTCTCGGGGCACGTGCTTCTGACGGGGCTGGGGTTGGTCGAGCGGTCGTTGATTCGGATGCTCCAGCAATCGCAGATCGGCTATGCCCTGCTGGTTGGCGATCTCGACGAGGCGCTGCGTCTGCACGATGAGGGGTTTTCCGTGATGCTGGGGGAGGTGGACGACCACGAGACGTACCTCCGCGCGCGGGCGGATCAAGCCGCGCTTGTCGTCACCGCCCATCGAGACACGACCAATACGAACATCGCGTTCACGGTCCGCGAGATTTCCTCGTCGGTCGCCATCGTGGCCACCGCATCGTCCCCAGCGTCGGTCGATATTCTGGAACTGGCCGGCTGCAACCAGGTACTGCAACTGGGGGAGATGCTGGGACAGGCGTTGGCGCGGCGGGTGTTGGGACGAGATGCGAAATGCCACGTCGTGGGCCAGTTCGACGAACTGTTGATTGCGGAAGCCGCCGCCGCGAGAACGCCGCTGGTCGGGCGGACGCTCAAGGAAATCCGTCTGGCCGATCATGCACGGGTCAACGTCGCAGGCGTGTGGGATCGCGGACGATTTTCACTCGCGGGACCGGATACGATGGTCGAGTCGGCGACCGTGCTGCTATTGGCGGGGACGCGTGAGGATCTCGAGGAATACGACGGGCTGTTTTGCTTGTACGGAGAGCCGGACGCACCAGCCATCATCATCGGCGGAGGTCGCGTCGGGCGAGCCACCGCCAGAGGTCTGCACGCCCAGGGAATTAATTATAAAATTGTCGAACAAAACCCGGATCGGGTTCGCGATCCGGAGCATTACGTGGTCGGCGATGCGGCCGAACTGGAAGTGCTGGAGCGGGCGGGGATCATGTCGTGCTCGTCGGTCGTGATCACCACTCACGACGACGACGTCAACGTCTATCTGGCGATTTACTGCCGGCGACTGCGACCGGATATTCAGATCCTGGCGCGGGCGAATCAGGACCGGAATGTGTCAACACTGCATCGCGCGGGGGCCGATTTCGTGATGTCGTACGCTTCGACCGGCGCCAACAGTGTGTTCAACCTGCTGAAACGGGGAACGGTGCTGCTGCTCGCGGAAGGGCTGGATGTCTTTCGGATCCAGGTTCCTGCTCCACTAGTGGGAAAAACGCTGGCCGAGTCCCAGTTTCGCCAGACCACCGGATGCAACGTCGTGGCGGTCGTTCGTGACGGGAACTGCAACGCCCACCCCGACCCTCACCGCCCCCTCGAGTCGGACGACGAACTGATCGTCGTGGGGGATACCGTGTCGGAAGAGCGGTTTTTTGAGATGACGTAGAGATATATCATGGGCTAAAAGAATCGAGGTTGTGGAACGAGAATCTACATTGAAAGGTATCGAAACGTCCCAGCCGCCTGCTTTTTGACGACCACAGAGGAATCAGTTGACTCTGCGGGCCTTTCGCGTATCGTAGGCTCAACGAGCCTGGCCTGAAAAACATCCCGAAACGTCCTAAACTTAAAAAGTTGTACTTGCCAACGCGATCAACTCCGGGTAAATTTTCCTGAACCCTTCTTCCAGGATGCACAAAGGATTGTGCCGCAGAGGAGTGAAGGTTCGAGAGCGGTGTCGATGATGACGCCGGCTCTTTGGGGGTCACCACAACCAAAGGAATGTGGTTTTCTTCAACACCCGAATTCATAGATAAGCTGTCAACCGGGTGTTTCACAGGAGGTAACACCAATGCTTGTTTTGTCGCGGCGTTCACATCAGGACATCGTTTTCCCCAATCTCGGGATTACTTTGCATGTGCTTCAAGTTCGCGGTCAAATCGTCAAAATTGGGATCGACGCCCCGAAAAACATCCCGGTAATTCGCCGGGAGGCAATGACTTCTGAGGCCAGTCTGTCGTCGTCCCAAGTGAACGACAAAGAATTCGATCATCGTCTTCGAAACGAATTGAATCTGCTGCACTTACGTTTGGAAACCATTCAGCGTCGACTGGACCTTGGTGAAAAAGTCGATGCCGAATCAACCCTCAGGGCGCTCTTGAACAGCGTGGATGCCTTTGATCGCCAATTGTCGAGTGTGTCAAACCGTTCCACGATGAGACTGCTCGTTGTCGAGGACTGTGACAACGAACGGAAGTTGATGGCCTACATGTTGGCTCTACACGGGTTCGAGGTTCACGTCGCCCGAGACGGTTCCGAAGCACTCGAATGGCTCAGAGCATCGCATTTCTTGCCGGATGTCGTACTTATGGATGTGCAGATGCCCGTGTCGAATGGTCTCGATGCACTCCACCAAATCAGGGACGATCGACGCCTGAACGGGTTACTGGTATTCGCGGTCACCGGGTCAAAGCGAGCCCCGGACGAGGAGCCTGTGGGGCGTGGGTGGGATGGCTGGTTTTCTAAGCCGCTGGATGTGCAACACCTCATCAGAAGCATTCAGGAAGTGCTACCAAAGACTTATCCCCTGCCTGCAGTCGTTGGAGGGTGAGGCTTCCGAGGGCAAACTCAGTGGAAAATACTCACGTGAGAACCCGCGATAAGAACTCTTACTCTCTAAGTCTTTGGCAGTAGGAATAACAGCCGTAGCCGCTTGGGCAAGATCCCTGCTGGATCCTTGCTTGGGAAAGGAATGTCTATTGAGCTTGTTTGATCTCAGTGTTCTTCTGACCGCACGGATTGGAGGCAGAGGGCCAGCGCGTTTCGAATACAGTCGTGAAGTTCGAGTTTGACTTTTCATCAATGCTTAAAATGCCGTCTCCCCGTCATCACCATTGCCATCCCGTGTTCGTTGCACGCGGCAATTACTTCGTCATCGTTGCGGCTGCCGCCCGGTTGGATCACCGATTTGATCCCGGCTTTGGCGGCTTCGTCGATTCCGTCGCGGAAGGGGAAGAAGGCGTCGGAGGCGACGGTTCCGCCTTGCGAGCGGTCGCCTGATTTGTAGGCGGCGATCATGGCCGAGTCGAGGCGGCTCATCTGGCCCGCTCCGACACCGACGACCATGCCTCCTTTGACGTACACGATCGCGTTCGATTTGACGTGCTTGCAGGCGGTCCAGCCGAACCTGAGATCCCGCCACTCTTCGTCGGTCGGCTGGCGATCGGTGACAACTTTCCAATCATCGAGGTTTTCGGGCGCTTCGTCCCGATCCTGAACGAGCAGTCCTCCCGTCACCCGGCGATAATCGAAACTGGGCGACCGCGCGTCCAGCATCCCCGGACATTTCAGCAGCCGGACATTGCTTTTCCACTTGGGGCGAGTCGTCAATGCTTCGAACGCATCCGGATCGTAGTCGGGAGCGATGATCGCTTCGATGAAACGGCCCGGCTCGCACATCTGTTCGGCGGTCGCGAGATCGAGCGGGCGATTGAGTCCGATGATCGATCCGAACGCGCTGACCGGATCTCCCTCGTACGCCTTGTGAAACGCCTCGGCGAGAATTTCACCGATCGCCAGACCGCACGGATTGTTGTGCTTGAGGACGGCCGCAGCCGGTTGTTCGAAGTCGCGGGCGATGATCAGGGCGGCGTCAAGGTCGAGCAGGTTGTTGTAGGAGAGTTCTTTTCCGTGAAGTTGTCTGGCGGTTGCGAGCGAACCGGCGGGAGGGTTGAGTTCGGTGTAGAAAGCGGCTCCTTGATGCGGATTCTCTCCATAACGGAGGCCCATCTGCTTTTGGACGGTGATGCCGAGCGTCTTCGGGAAGACTTTGTCTTCTTCCTCGGCGGTGATATCATGCAGATAGTCGCTGATCGCGCGGTCGTAGCGGGCGGTCATCTCGAACGCGTCGGCGGCAAGTCGGCGGCGGGAAGCTTCGTCGAGCGATCCGTCTTTCAGGCCGGCGAGAACTTCGTCGTACTGACTCGGTTTGGTGACGATCGCGACGTACTTGTGATTCTTGGCGGTCGAGCGGACCATGCTCGGTCCGCCGATGTCGATCTGTTCGATCGCCTCGGGAATGCTGACATCCGGTCTGGCGATGGTCTGCTCGAAGGGGTACAGATTGCAGACGACGACCTGGAACGGAACGATCCCGTGCTCGGCGATCGCGATTTGGTCCTCTTCGAGATCGGGACGTCCGAGAATGGCCCCGTGAACTTTGGGGTGCAGCGTTTTGACCCGGCCGTCCATGATTTCGGGGAAGCCGGTGTACTCGGAGATGTCGATCACGGGGATGGACTGATCTTCGAGGAACTTGCGCGTTCCGCCGGTCGAGATGAGTTCGAAGCCGAGTTCGACGAGTCCTCGAGCGAAGGGGCCGAGTCCGGTCTTGTCGCTGACAGAGATGAGGGCACGTTTGAGTTTGGGGCTGTTCATGTGGAGGGCTTTGTTTGAGGTCGGCTGTTAGAGAGGAAGTTGAAATTCGAACGACGATCGGCCAGCATGCTCGCACACGAAGCTCACTTTGACTTTTCGCACTTTTCGAACATTTCGTACTTTTCCCACACACGAACATTCGCGCGGAGACTTCGGTCGAATCGTACCGGTGAGCGAAGCGGGATTCAAACGACCGGGCGGAGACGGGCGAGTTTATTCCGGTCTGGATTTGGGGCGGAGGATGACGGTTTCTTCCTCGATGCGAATTTCGATCGCGAACGAGCCGAGCAAAGCTTTGAGGAATTCCTCGATCCTGGCGTCTGACACGTCGATTTCAATCAGTTGTTCGAGGTCTGCCCCCGCAGTTTTGAGAGCCTCAGCGTCGTAATCGAGCTTGATGCCCGATTTTTCCAGTTCTTCGAGCACGCGGATTGCCGGCAAATCCTTCTGCTTGAGCGTAAATCGGCGTGTGGAAAGTTTCGTGGTGGACACAGTTCCGGTATTCGGCCTTCCAGCGCGCAGCGAATCAATCGTCTGATGATCTTCGGCGCGGCCTTCGACGGTGACTTGATTACCCGCCACAGTGACTTGTGCGGAGGGGATGGCCTTCTTCCAGGACTCTGCGGATTCGTTTCGCTTGAGCGTGTAGATTTTCTGGAGAGTGACTTTTTCCGGGATGGGAATCAATTCGAGAGACTTGTTGGCGGGATCGAGACGGAACGTCAGATCGAATTCAAACAGCAGCAGTTGCATTGTGCGAGGAAACGAGCCGGTCGGAACGGTATCTCCGGCCCAGAGGTCGTGTTCGATCAGGTCGGGATTCGAGATTTGGAGACGATACGATTCGGCGAAGTTGATGACGGTGGGGCGTGGCTCCGCAAAATCGTCCCACGACAGGGAGCGGTTGGAGATCAGCCGGGATCTCTCCGCGGCAGGTGAGTTTCGTACGAAAATTCGAAACTCTTCCTGCCGCAATTCGACGAGTGTTCGGAGCTTGTCCGCGGAAACGAGCGGCCCGAAATAAACCAGATCGTCGAGGAATGCAATCCCGCACCCGGCGGCCTGTGCGGTTTGCACCAGCATTTCCCGGACGTTCGCCTGGGGGACCGAGACCGAGATCGGACGTTCCGGATCGATTCGGCGATCGAGGATCAGAGCGATTTCGTAGGTTTGTTCGAGTCGATCCAGCAGTTCGCGAAAGGGGGTTTCCTGAGTCGACAGGGATGTGGCTTGTTCGAGCTGTTGCTCGAACTGGCGGCCGGTTTTCCATGAAATCTCTGCGAAAACACAGGTTGGGAGGGTCGTCAGGATCATCAGGAGTGGAAGTGTCGAACGCATCGCACGAACCCCGGACAGGAGTGATTCTTCAAGAGAATGCTGGAGCAGTCCCGATCTGAATGTTAGCATGATTTGTCCCGGGCCTGATACAGACGTATCGAAAAACAGCCATTTTTTGCCTTCGAGGTTTCACGGTCATGTCGAAAACGCACGCGGTCGGTATCGATCTCGGAACGACTTATTCCAGCATCGCCTATCTCAACGAGCACGGCGAGCCGCTCACGATTCCGAACGAGGAAGGTGAACTCTCAACACCGTCCGCCGTTTTGATCGACGGAACGTCGGTCGTCGTGGGAACGGAAGCGCTGCGTAACGCGATCATGCAGCCACACAGTGTCGTCTTGAACGCTAAACGCTATATCGGAGACGACAAGAAATTCTGGTCGATCGACGGCCGGAAGATCACACCCGTGGATGCCGAAGCGCTGGTTCTGAAGAAACTGATCGGCGACGCGCAGATGCAGATCGGCCAGATCGTCGAGGCGGTGATCACCGTCCCGGCGCAGTTCAACGACGCACAGCGGCACGCGACGATCGACGCCGGACATCGCGCGGGCCTGCAGCGAGTCGACATCATCAACGAGCCGGTGGCCGCCTCGCTGTGCCACGTGCTGGGAACCGAAGGATTGTGGTTCTCGGAACTGGCGGAAGAACAGCGGATCATGGTGTACGACCTGGGGGGCGGGACGTTCGACCTGTCGATCGTGAAATATCAGAAAGACACCGTCAGCGTGGTCGCCGCGGGCGGGGATCTGCATCTGGGAGGAATTGACTTTAACAACGCGCTGATCAACGCGATCTCTGACCAGTTCACGCGCGAGTTCAGTGCCGATCCCCGCACCGATCCGTCGAGCCTGCAGGCGCTTTCGCTCGAAGCCGAGCAAACCAAGCGGAGTCTCAGCGTCCGCGATCTGGCGACCTTGACGGTGCATCACGGCGGCTACCGTAAAAGTTATCAGGTCGAACGGGGACAATTTGAAACGATCACCGACGCACTCGTCAACAAAACGCTGACGATCACGAAAGATCTGCTCAAATCGAACAACATGGGTTGGGCACACATCGATGCGGTCCTCACCACGGGCGGGTCGTCGCGGATGCCGATGATTCGCGAAGGACTAAAGAAACTGAGCGGACGAACTCTGAACACGTCCCTGTCGCCCGACCAATCGATCGCCCACGGTGCGACCTACTACGCCGGAATGCTGCTGAGCAACAATGCGTTCGCCAAATCGATCCTCAGCGATTCGGCGCGCGAGCGGCTCAAAAAGGTCCGCCAGACCAGCGTGACCGCGCGGGCTCTGGGGGTCATGGTGCGCGATATGAAGACCCAGAAGCGGGTTCCGCATTATCTGATTCCCGCCAACAGCCCGCTCCCGGTCGAGACGGAGCATCTGTTCGGAACGGTTGCTTTCGATCAGAGGCAAGTCACACTGAAGGTCGTCGAAAGCAGTCTGTCTCCCGACGGGCAGCCTTCGCACATCGGACAATGCGTCGTCGAGGATCTCCCCCCCAATCTGCCGGAGGGGTCGGAAATCGCGGTCACGATCCGCTACGACGAAGAAGCCCTCGTTCACGTCTCGGCGCGGGACGTCACCAGCGGAAAGGAAGCATCGACGCAAATCATCCGCAAGCAGTCGGCGGTCAATCAACTTGAAGTGAATACGGCTCTGAAAAAGAGCGATCCCGACCAGGATGTGGTCTTGCTCGATTCGGAGGAACCGATTCCGCTCGAACCCGTTGAATCCGCACCGGTCGCGTCGAAATCCAAGCCTCCGATGGTCAAACACATCCCGCCGCCGGGAACACCGAAACAGCCGGTCCCGAAACAACGTCCTTCAAACCCGTCCCAGACGAAGATCGATCAGGCGGCACGTCCGATTCCCCTGTGCAACAAATGCGGCGAACCGCTCAATACGAAAGGGGAGTGTCCCGGTTGCGGTGCAACCGCGCTCTCGCCCGAAGAGCGAGCGCGGCGAGAAAAAATTCTGAAGCAACGCAAAGCCCAAGCGGCGCGCAAACTGTCACAACAGCAGGCTCAACAAAAGCCCTCCGTCAGACCGGTTCCGCAAGCCAGGCAGACGCCGCAACCCAAGCAGGTTTCATCTCAGCCGGTACGTCCTCCCAAAGTCATTCCGATGCTGGACGACAACGATATTCTGGAACTCGACGATGCGATCGAAGTGACGAGTCCGTCTCCCACACCGAAATCTGCTGCGAAGCAATCGCACGCATCGCAAGGCTCGGCACCCAGACCCGTTCCGAAACCGCAATCGCGACCACAGCCGACGCCGCAGAAGAAGTCTGAAAGCCGATCCAACAAAGACGATCTCGGGGAAGACGAATTCTGGTCGCTCGTGGATGATTAGGATTGAGTGTTCCCGCTTTCCGCTCGCCGCTTTATCTTGCGTCGCGGATCAGGAATCCTCCCGGAAGACGACGGATCAGTCGTTTCATTTCGAGAACTGTCAGAGTCGCCAGAACGCGGGAGTTTTCGAGATCGGTCGAGCGGAGCAGTTCGTCGATCGTGCATTGCTCCGTCGGGATCAGATTCAGTACTTCGCGCTCCCGATCGTTGAGATTCAATTCGCGCGGCGTGAGTACGATTTCTCCGGCGGCAGTCTTCACGGGATGTGCGAGCGGGCCGAGCGAATCGAGGATATCGTCCGAATGACGAACCAGCGTCGCGCCGTCGCGGATCAGATCGTGACAACCCTCGCTGGCAGCGCTGTCGAGGCGACCGGGGATGACGAAAACTTCGCGACCTTGCTCGAGCGCGTGACGTGCGGTGTGCAACGCTCCGCTGTTGCGGGCCGCCTCGACAATCAGAATTCCCTGACTCAAGCCCGAAATGATGCGATTTCGTTGCGGAAACAATCCCGGGAGGGGCGCTTGCTGGAGGCACGTTTCGCTGATCAGCGCTCCCCGCGCGACGACCTGCTCGGCGAGTTCCGCATGCTCGGGAGGATAAATTCTGCTCACGCCCGTTCCCAGCACTGCGAGCGTGCGTCCGGAGGACTGTTGCAGAACTCCGCGATGAGCGCAGGCATCGATTCCCCGGGCAAGCCCGCTGACGATTGTGATCCCGGCGGAGGAGAGTTCGCGCGCGAACCGTTCGGCCTGTTGCCGGCCGTAAAGAGTACATCGCCGGGAACCGACAATTCCCAGGGAGAGCCGATCGGCAGGTTCGAGCGAACCTCGCACGTAGAGGAGTTGGGGCGGATCGGGGATGTCTTTGAGTGGGGGCGGGTACTCGGGATCGGACAGCGCAATCAGATCGACGCCCAGTTTTCGGCACGCGTTCCATTCCTCATGGGCGGCCGTCGAGTTTTTCGCTTCGAGGATCGCGGTTGCTATTTTGGGGCCGACGTGTTCGGCCTGGAGCAACTCTTCCCGGGCGGCGCGCAATACCTCGCCTGCCGAACCGAATCGATTCAAGAGCGCGGTCTGTGTGATCGGACCGAGTCCTTTGATCAGACTCAATCGCAATGCGTCGAGAAGTTCGGTGGGCGGAAGCTCCGGCAACGTCATGCTGGCACGCGAGTTGATTTACGGCACGTTGACGCGTCGGCCTGGAAGATTCACTCTTTAGAGTGCTCGCAAGATAGCCGCTGCGCTCTGCCCGACATTCGTTCTATTGACACTCAGGGCGGTCAGTCCCGACAGGGCGGAAGCTGTGCCGTAAGTCACGTTCAATTGGCAGCGTGGATCGGGATATTCGTAATTGAGAGTGGGTGGGATCATTCCATGTTTGAGCGAGAGCAGCGTTCCTGCCAGTTCGACCGCACCCGAACCCGCATCGAAGTTGCCGAAGAAGCTTTTGAGCGCAACCACCGGGATTGTTTTCGCATACGATCCGAAGACGGCGTGATAGGCTCGCGCTTCGACGAGGTCATCGCGCTGAGTGCTCTTTCCGTGAGCGTTGATGTGGCCGATCTCGGTCGGTTGAATCTCCGCGCGACGAAGTGCAGCGCGAATGGAATGAACGATACCGCGTCCACCGGACCCGTTGTTGTATCCTTTTCCGTCGGAACCGGAACCGAATCCGACAACTTCCGCATAAATTTCCGCTCCTCGAGCGATCGCATGTTCGTAACGCTCGACGACAAAGGAGGCCGCCCCTTCGCCGACAACCGTTCCGTCGCGGTCGAGATCGAACGGTCGACAGGCCAGTTCGGGATGTTCCTTCCGGCGGGACAGATTCTCGTAGAGGCTCAATTTGGCGATATCGATCGCCGAGATGTTCGATCCGCACGCTCCTACGATCATGGCGTCTGCTGCGTTTCGCTCGATCACGCGAACCGCTTCGGCCAACGCGAGCAGGGCCGACGAATCGCGGCTCGTGATCGTGTTGTTCGGACCGCGGGCATCGTGGTCGATCGAAATATGGCAGGCGGGCATGTTGGGCAACTGCCGCAACAGCCACAGCGGAGTGATTTTGCCGACGCTGTCCTCGCCCCAACGAGTGTAGTACTCGTCGTCATCCAGCACGTCGAGGCCCGAAACGGCTTCGACGATCTCTTGTGGGGAAGTCGACATCCTTCCCGCACCGTACACGACTCCCAGACGCGTCGGATCGATCAACCCCGGGGAAAGTACACTGTCCTGCATGGCGAGAGTTGCTGAGGAAACCCCCAGTTGAACTTCTCGGGACATGACTTTCAAAAATTTTCGATCGCGAAGATAATTCGTCGGCTCGAAGTCGGTTACTTCAGCGGCCAGACGAGAGGGAAGCTCATCGGCGGAAAACGCAGTCAGATACCCGATCCCGGTCCGTCCCTCGATCAGAGAAGACCAGAAACGGTCCACCCCGATGCCTACAGGAGAAACGACTCCGACACCAGTAATGACGGTACGAATTTTCTCAGGCCCAGCCATCTTGGTCTGTCCCTGCCGCACGGTACGATCCCCATCGCCGTACAGTCAAGTTCGATGTTTCCAGATTCCGTTCTGGATGGAAGATTATGGGTGCATCCGGAAAACGGATTCAACACTGTCAAAGAATGACGAATCCGTAGAGAAGTCCCCCATAAAATATCGGCATCACACTTAAGTCACTTGAAAGGAGACACTGCAACACCTCATAACCGAATCATCGGACATGAATGCGCAGCTCTACTGCTTCATGCAAATTAACTCACTCACACTTCAATGAAAGAATTGGGTTCGTTCAGAGCCGGAAGTCCCCACTTCCATACGAGGATCTGAACTGGACCAAATCTGCCTTAAATTAGAGTGGATTTGCTCGATGCTGTCAACGGGATAACGCAAAAAAGAATCGAATGTACACAGATCGTCAAACTGCGTTGACTGTCGAACTCGACAGATCCCGCGTTTCACGGCACAATGGCACCGATGAGAGACCTCCCGCAACCGCAAGACTGGTCCCCTAGGGGTGGCCTCGAACTCCTGATATTCCGGGCAGATTTGGTTCGCAACTGCCGCCTCTTCTTCGATCAGCGGAAATATCTCGAAGTCGAAACCCCAATCCTCTCTCAAGATACGGTGGTCGATGCGAACATCGATCCTCTCATCGCCGAGTATCGGCCGGATCGCGCTGCGGATCCGGATTATTATTTTCTGCAGACCTCCCCCGAATTCGGAATGAAGCGGCTGCTCGCGGCAGGAGCGAGGGCGATTTACCAGATTGCGCACGTGTTCCGTAACGGGGAAGCCGGCCGCCTGCACAATCCCGAATTCACGATGATCGAGTGGTATCGAGTCGGCGATACGCACCTCGAACAGATGACGCTGACCGAGGATCTCGTCCGAACTCTCGCGATCGCGTCCGGACAGCAGTTGAAGACTGCTCCGTTTCGGCGTCTCAGTTACGATGAAGCCTTCGAGCGAGCCATCGGACGAAGAGTCCCGCGAATGACTCCCGCGGAATTACGAACAGTCTGTCGAGATTGTCAGATCGATCCGCCTGCGAGCATGCCGCTCGAGGACCGCGATGGGTTGTTGAATCTGATTTTGGCCGAAAAAGTCGAACCGACACTCGGAGCCGACCAGCCGGAATTCGTTTGCGATTTTCCTGCCTCACAGGCCGCGCTCGCGATCGTTCGCAATGACGATCCACCCGTGGCCGAACGGTTCGAGCTGTACTGGCGCGGAATCGAACTGTGCAATGGATACCACGAACTGACCG
>DATKCB010000386.1:0-2817 GCA_035513495.1 Planctomycetaceae bacterium
TCCGCGATCGTCGGGTTCGATCCGGCGAGCGAGCGAGAGCCACGATCCGAGATCGTCCCATTCGAAGGGGGCTTCGATGACGAAGGCATTTCGTCCTCCTTCCTCGGTGGCGGCCCGTTCGAGGACTGCGTGATCGATCGAAATCGAGCGCATCAGCGGAAACTCAACCTGCAGTTTGTTGTGCCACTGCGGCGTTCCAATCGCGGGACGGAGTTTTTCCAGCCGCTCGTGAATTGTCGGTTCGTGGGCTTCCAGTGCCGTCAGAATCGTCTGTGCTTTCCAGACGAAGATTCCGCAATTCCAGAGAAAGCGTCCGGTGGCGATGTATTCTTCGGCGACCGGGAGGACCGGTTTTTCGCGGAACGACTCGACTCCGTGGATTCCTTCGATCCCCGCCGCCGAGCGATCCCCTCGTTCGATGTAGCCGAATCCCGTCGCGGGAAAAGTGGGGGGTACACCGAACAAGACGAAGATTTCGGGATTCTGTTCGATCGTGTGAACCGCACGCTCGACCGCCTCCTGAAATGCGGCGGGAGGCTGAATCACGTGGTCGGCGGGCATCACGAGCATGATGGCGTCGGGATCGCGGGCCAACAGGCAAATTGCCGCCAGCCCGATGCAGGGAGCCGTGTTACGGCCTTGCGGTTCCACCAGGATCTGCTCAGCGGGAATTTCCGGAAGTTCCTCGACAGTCGCTTTGTGCTGCAGTTTGTTCGTGACGACCCAGGTTCGTTCGGCGGGAATCCACGGACGCACGCGATCGACGGTCTCGCGGATCATGCTGTTGTCGCCGATCAGCGGCAACAACTGTTTGGGGCGCGCTTTGCGGCTTTGGGGCCAGAATCGGGTTCCGGTCCCTCCGGACATCACGACAGCGTGCAGCATGAATGAACTCTCCCTGACTCAGCATTCTCTGGGAATTCTGTAACACCTCAGCCGACTGATGTAGAACGGGTTTCCAAGCCCGTTCGCGTGTGCAAGGTTTATTGTCAACGGGCTTGGAAGCCCGTTGGTACGTACCGCCCTGCTCTTCGGCTGAAGTGATAGAGAAATCCGAGTGTGGAGAAAAAGCGTTCATTCCGCAAGTGAGCACACCTGACGAACCGCGGTTACACCGATTCGCCGGAAGTCTGGTCCCACAAATCTTCGACTTCGAAGGTGTTCACGTTGATGGTCCGGCCGTGATCGAAGTGAGCCGGAGCGGACGCGAGAATTCTCAACCAGACCGAAATTCCCTGATACTCGCCTTCGCAGGAGACGTGGCCTCCCAGGTCATCTTCCTCGCTGGCGGGTGACGTCTGCCAGCGAAAATCGACAATCTGATCGAACAATTTCGACACACCGCTCAAATCGAGACAAAAACGGGAATCGTGGCGCTGTCCATCGTCGGCACCGCCGATGATCTCTGTTTTCGAGGCGAACAGTGTGACTTCGTGCTGTTCGGTCTCCTGGTTGAAGAAGTAATGACAACCGATCGGCGAGAGGGTGTCGATCGGCAGAATCTCGTCCAGCACCGCGCGGACCAGATCGGTCATCCAATTGAGGGAGGAAACTTGAGGTTTCACAGGAAGGCTCGCATTCACAAATGGTGGGGATATCTTTTCAACCATTGTGGGTCGCAAGTGAAGAAAACGTGAGCAGAAATTCCGAGGAAACTCCGGTTCTCTCGCATCGCGGTAAACCGTAACGATTATGCGGAATGTTCCCGACACGTCTCGGAGAAACCCCTAAGGGACGGCAGTGGCATCTTGTCCGCTTCGTTCCGATGATCGTCTCAATTGGAGCTGTCCCGACGATCGTCAGAGAGCATGTTTAGGCGGTTCGATCTGGGCGGTTTTTGTCTCAGAGGTCTCAGAGGGTGCGGGAGGAGCTTGGTCAGCAATCTTGTTGAGCGCCGCGGTCATCTCACTTTGCAGATACGGCCCGGCGAACAGGATCGGCTTGCTCGGATCGCTCGCTGAGATGATGACCGTCAGAGGGACACCTTGCGTTTTGAATTTCTCCAGCCAGACCTTGATCTCGGGAGAGCGGTCGGTGTAATCGGCTAGCATCGTGACGATGCCGTGTTTCTCGACCAGCGATTTCGTTTCTTCCGTATTGAGCGCGAGTGCTTCGTTCTGTTTGCAGACGAGACACCAGTCGGCGGTAAAATCGATCAGGATCGTTTTATTCTGCGACAGTGATTCCTGAAGTTTCTGTTCGGAAAACTGAACCCAATCGAGTTTGTGTTCCGACTCTGGGAGCATTCGGGTGTAGCCGAATCCGATGATCGCTCCTCCGAGCAACATCGCCGTCAGACGGACGAAATTTTTGTGTTTGACAGGGGAGGCCGAATCGTACAGGTTGCCGACCATCCACAGGGCTAACGAAATCCCCATCAGCATGATCAGCAGGGGAATCGTGGAGGTCGTGTCCATGAACGAGATGATCCAGATCACGGCGCCCATCAGCGCAAAGCCGGAAAACTCCTTGAAGCGGACCATCCACATGCCGGGTTTGGGGAGATATTTCAGCGCCTGGGGAAAGATTCCTGTCAGCAGATACGGGAACGCCATTCCAACCCCCATCACGCCCCACACCAGATAAATCACCAGTGTCGGTTGTTTGACCGACCAGGCGAGCGTGGTCCCGACGAACGGCCCAGCACAGGGAGTCGCAAGAAATGTCGCAAAGACGCCCGTCAAGAACGCCCCCGTCAGACCTTCCCGCTGTCCGCCGCCACCGGCCAGTCCGGGAATCGGGATTTCGAACACTCCCAGCAGGCTCAATCCCATCGCGAAGACCACGCAGGCCATCACGAGATTGAACTCGGAACTC
>DATKCB010000387.1:0-5622 GCA_035513495.1 Planctomycetaceae bacterium
CGTTTGTCGAAAACCGGGCCATGATGAGTTACTGGGAGAGCGGACCGAACGCCGGGCAATTGTCCTCGAAGTTCCGCTCGTTGCCGGGGAGTTGGTTTTATTCCGGCGAGTGAATCAACAGATTCGGCTTGGATTTCGTTGTTGATTCGGGATAATGGGGAATGGTGCAAAAGCTGCATTCCACCCTCCTCGACCTGCCTCCCACATTGAGTTTCTTATGTTTGATCGACGCTCTCATTTCGCGTTTCTCTGCGGCATCGTAGGAATACTCTCGCTTGGAAACCAGATCTCGCTCGGTCAGATAACACCGGCGACTCCAGAGGACACCATCAATTTCGAGAAAGAAGTTCTTCCCATCTTCAAGCAGAACTGCTTCGAATGTCACGGAGAGAAGAATCGGGAGAGCGGCCTTCGTTTCTTCGGGGAGGCCGATCTGGTCGAGTTGAACGATTCCGGTCTGGCTGCGGTCAAACCGAAACACTCAGACGAGAGTGAACTGATTCGGAGAGTCTTGAGCAATGATGATTCCGAGCGGATGCCGCCCGAGGGTGATCCACTGACTCCCCAGCAGATTGAGACCCTCAAAGCCTGGATCGACGCGGGAGCTGTGTGGCCGGAGGAATTCACGATTCGCGCAGCGCATTGGGCCTACGTTCTTCCCAAGCGACCCGAGCGACCGCAGGTAAAGCAGTCAGAGTGGTGTCGCAACGAGATCGATTATTTTGTGCTCAAACGTCTCGAAGACGCAGGGATGTCTCCTTCACCGGAAGCCGCTCCCGAAATTCTGCTGCGGCGGGTGTATCTCGATCTGATCGGTATTCCTCCGACCGTCGAGCAGATCGATTCCTATCTGCGGGACTCTTCCCCGGATCGCTACGAGAAGGTCGTCGATCAATTGTTGAAGTCGCCTTTGTACGGAGAGAAGTGGGCGCGTCAATGGCTCGATCTGGCCCGCTACGCCGACTCGAACGGTTATCAGGCGGATCAGTACCGTGAAATCTGGTCGTATCGTGACTGGGTGATCGAGGCGATGAACGACGACATGCCGTTCGATCAATTCACAGTCGAACAGATTGCGGGCGATCTGCTACCCGAAGCGACGCTCGATCAGAAAATCGCGACCGGCTTTCAGCGCTGCACGACGTGCAACGTCGAAGCGGGCGTCGATCCCGAAGAGAACCGAGTCAACCAGATCGTCGATCGGGTCAATACGCTGGGAACGGTCTGGCTCGGGACGTCGCTGGAATGCGCCCAATGCCACAATCACAAATACGATCCTTTCACGATGAAAGATTACTACTCGCTGTTCGCATTCTTCAACAACACGCCGCTGGAGGTCGTCCTGCCCGACAACAAGGGCGTGCAATACGAAGTCGCCGGCCCTCAGATGCCGCTGCCCCTTTCGCCCGAACTTCAAACGAAAAAAGACGCACTCGAAGCACAGAAAAGTGAACTCGAACTTAAACGATCGATCCGCACGAAAGAGCTTCTCACGAAATGTTTGGAGTTCGAACGGAAACTTACCGAGTCGCTGTCATCTGCTCCCGAATGGCACGTACTCGATATCGTCGCTCTGACCGCCGACGGGAATCCCGATATGAAAGTTCTCGACGACAAGTCGGTGCTGTTGTCCGGACCGAATCCTGAAAAGACCACTTATCGAATCGAAGTGGTCACGAAGATCCCGAGGATTACAGGTTTCAAACTGGAGACGCTCACGCACGAGTCGCTTCCGGGCAACGGCCCCGGACGAGGCGACGCCCAGCGGCCGAATTTCGTACTTTACGAATTCGGCATCGAGCAGATCGATCCGCAGACTCCAGAGATGCGAACTCCAATTTCATTGAATGCGGGAACGGCGGACTTCTCACAAAAAAACTGGGATGTCAACGGACTGATCGACGGGAAGCCCGACACCGGCTGGGCGATCAATCCTCAATTCGGAAAAGATCACTGGGCAACCTTTCCAACGAAACAGCCCGTCAATCCCGACGGAAATGAAATCAGATTGGTCTTCACGCTCCCTCAACATTTCGGAAGTTCCCGCACGATTGGCCGAATACGCCTATCGGCGATGACGGGCGACCCGAAATCGGAATCGATCCCCGAGAACGTTCGAGAATTACTCGCGAGCGACTCTGCCAAGCGAAATGAGAAACAGCTCGAAGCCCTCGCAAAATACCAGCGAGAGTCCGATCCAACGTGGGTGGAATTGAATGGGAAAATCGAAACACTTCAGAAGCAGATCGACGGGATCAAACCGCCGACGACGCTGGTGATGGTCGAGATGGACAAGCCCCGTCCGACCAACATCATGAAGCGGGGAAATTTTCTCGATCCCGGAGCATCCGTCGCACCCGCTGTTCCTGAGGCTCTCCACTCCCTCTCGGCAGAAGCATCCAGCAACCGCCTCGATCTGGCGAACTGGATCGTTTCTCCCGACAATCCGCTCGTGCGGCGCGTGGTTGTGAACCGCTGGTGGGCTGAGTTTTTCGGAGCCGGCATCGTGCGCACTCCGGAAGATTTCGGACAACAGGGAGAAACGCCGACGCACCCGCTTCTGCTCGATCTGCTGGCCGAGGAATTTCTGAGAACCGGCTGGTCGAGGAAACAGGTCCATCGAATGATTGTGACCTCAGCGGCCTATCGGCAATCGTCGAGAATCTCGAAAGCCCAACTCGAAGCCGATCCCTACAACAAACTGCTGGGCCGGCAGACTCGCGTCCGGCTCTCGGCGGAAGCGATTCGCGATAATGCCCTCACGATCAGCGGGCTGCTGTCGGAAGGACGCGGAGGACCTCCGATTTATCCACCCCAGCCGGACAACATCTGGCGGCATGTCGGGCGGAACGCTCCCAAGTTCGACACCAGTACTGACGAAAAACGATACCGTCGCGGAATCTACGTCGTCTGGCGGCGCAGCGCCCCCTACCCCAGTTTTGTAAACTTCGACGCACCCGATCGGGCGTCGTGTGTCGTGAATCGGTCTCGCACCAATACACCGCTCCAGGCATTAACGCTCTTGAACGACCCGGCCTTCGTCGAGATGTCGCAGGGATTCGCCGAACGGATTCTCGCAGAGTCGCCCTCCGCCGATCCGGAATTGCAGTTGCAGTACGCGTTTCGCAGTTGCACCGCGCGCCAGCCTTCCGAAAGAGAGTTACAGATTTTGAGCCGTCTTTACACCGGGGAACGAGAGCGTCTGAAGGAAACGCCTCAGGCAACTCGCGAACTGGTCCCCGATAAAACCCTCTCCGAGGACGAGCGGCTCGAACGCGCTGTCTGGTTCTCGCTGGGAAATATCCTGCTGAATCTCGATGAGACCATTACGAAAAACTGAAAGCACCAAGCAGATGTTGTTTTGCCTAACATCACAAAAGATCGCACCTCGATGACAGACCGCATTCAACACGTTGAGACTTACTCCCGCCGCGATCTGCTGGCTCGGACCGGTTACGGGCTTGGCTCGATCGCGCTGTCTTCGATGTTGGCGGATGATCTGCTGAGTGCTCCGGGTTCGAGTCAAGAAGCGGCCCGAGTCCGCGATACGCATTTTCCGGCCTGCGCGAAGAATGTCATCTTTCTACACATGGTGGGCGGTCCGTCGCATCTTGAGATGTTCGAGTTCAAGCCGAAGCTGGTCGAATTCAACGGACAGGATTGTCCGCAAGAATTTCTGGCAGGCCAGCGATTCGCGTTCATTCGCGGCACGCCCAAATTGCTGGGGACCCAGGTCCACTACAACCAGTACGGTGAAAGCGGTTTGCCGCTTTCCGAACTGCTGCCGCATTTGTCTCAGCACGCTGACGATCTGTGCCTGATCAAAACCCTGCACGGAGAGCACTTCAATCATGCTCCGGCCCAGCTATTCTTTCAGACGGGATTCGGTCGATTCGGCAGGCCGAGCATGGGTGCGTGGGTGACGTACGGGTTAGGAAGTGCCAACCGGAATCTGCCCGGGTTCGTGGTCCTCATTACTGGTTCGGTCGCCGGCGCGGGAAACAGCCTGTGGGGGAACGGTTTTTTACCGAGCGCCTATCAGGGAATCGAGTTCCGCTCGCAAGGTGATCCTGTATTGTTTCTGTCGAACCCCAAAGGGATCGAGCGCGACGATCGGAAACGGATCGTGGAAGGGATTAACGATCTGAATCGCGAGCAGTTCGCAGCGGTCGGCGATCCCGAAATCGAAGCCCGCATCTCGCAGTACGAACTGGCCTATCGCATGCAGTCGTCGGTTCCCGAACTGATGAATATCGCGGGAGAAACCAAAGCCACGCACGAAATGTACGGGACCGAGCCGGGGAAAACCAGCTTCGCCAACAACTGCCTGCTCGCGCGGCGTCTCGTCGAACGCGGAGTCCGGTTCGTGCAACTGTTCGACGAGGGTTGGGATCATCACAGCGGAGTGTTCAACAACATGCAGAACAAGTGCAAGCAGGTGGATCGGCCGATCGCCGCACTGCTCGCCGATCTCAAACAGCGCGGTCTGCTCGACGAGACGCTGGTTGTCTGGGGAGGGGAATTCGGACGGACTCCCCTGCTCCAAGGCGTCGCCAACGACGGGACGCCCAACAAAAACGCGGGTCGCGATCATCACAAGGACGCCTACTGCGTCTGGATCGCGGGGGGTGGATCGAAAGGGGGAACGGTCTACGGAGAGACGGACGAACTCGGATACTACCCGACGAAGAATCCGGTCCACGTGAACGACTTACACGCCACGCTGCTGCATCTGTTGGGCCTGGACCACGAGCGATTGACATACAAGTTTCAGGGTCGAAACTTCCGGCTGACCGATGTGGCAGGCCATATCGTCCACGACATCATTGCCTGATGAGATTTACTCTGCCGGAATCGACCGACCTCTTGTCACGACAGCGGCATGGACAAGGCATCTTGCAGTGCCTTGAGCGAGTGGTCCTCGACGGGAACGGCCAGGAAATAGACGAGATCGAATTCCGGTTCCGACCAGGAGACGACAGCATACTGCGATCCGTCGCTCGCCGTAATGTAGCGGATTTCACCCGAGAACGGATCGCGATTACTCGGTTTGATTGCGAGATGTTTCCCGCGAACGGCCGCGAGGAGTCCCTGGTGAGGAGTTCTTCGATTCGACAGAAATTCAAATCGTTTGATGGCGAGATCGTGTCGGGAATGTGCGTCGAATGCAGCCCCGTGCCAGTTCTGTTCGAAGCGAACGCGGTCCGAACGCCAACCGCCCAAAGGAAGCTCCGCCTGAAAATCCCCGTCGAAGGGCTGAGCTTCCACGCTCCACAATTCCGTCAATAAGCGATCGATCTCCGCGGAAATGAGCTGTGGAGACTGCCGGTACCAGTACACAAAAAGACTACATGCCGCCAACCCTGTCAGCGCGGCCAGGACCGTTCGACGGGAAACACGTCGTGGCGAGGTCGAATCCGACTTCGAAGCGGGAGCGACTGTGGCGGTCCGTTCCGATTCGTGCTGGGCATTTTCGAGCAGACGCTCCTTAAGCCCAGCCGGAATCTCGACATCACCGATCCGATCGGAAATCTGCCGATCGAACGGAGTCCGCGCGCGATACTCACGGGCGATTTCCGGAGATTCCTCGGCGCACCGCAGAGCTTCCTCCTGTAACGGAGT
>DATKCB010000388.1:0-6054 GCA_035513495.1 Planctomycetaceae bacterium
CTTCCTCCGCTGACGCTCGGCTGGTATCAGGGAGATCACAAACCGGAGATCTGGAAGAACAGCGGAATTCCCCAATGGGGCAACGGTGTCCTGTTCATCGGCGAGAAGGGGATGCTGCTGTCGGATTACGGCAAGCACGTATTGCTCCCCGAGGATGAGTTCAAGGACTTCGAGCGTCCCGAGCCGTTCATTCCCGACTCGCCCGGACAGCACCAGGAGTGGCTGCTCGGCTGTGCGAATGGAACACCGACGGGAAGTCCCTTCAGTTACGCGGGTCCGCTGACCGAAGCGAATCATCTCGGAAACGTGGCGTTCCGGGCGGGGCAGAAGATCGAATGGGACGCGAAGAACATGAAGATCCCCAACGCGCCCGAAGCGGAACAATTTCTGGGCCGGGATCCGCGCAAGGGGTGGAGTTTGTAGATCCACCACGAAAGACACGAATCACACGAAAAGTCAATCTGAGAATCTGTGTTATGGAAGGCGAGTACTGTTTGAGCCGGACGCTTGCGGATGCGGCTTAAGCGGTCTTCAATTTGCGATCCTCGACCTTTCACTCTTTCACTTTATACCTTCTACTTTTTTACTCTTTCACATTTCACACATTTCATACATTTCCCACTCACACCGCCATGCCCTACCGCATCGAAGCCATCGAACTTTACGTCCGCGAGACGAAGCCGGGGAGGATGGCGTTTGCGTTGGGGAAACAGGGGGGGACCGGGGATGTCAAAGAAGGATTGCTGAATCCGTTGGGGCATGTGCGGCTGGTGCTCAAGGACTCTGACGGCAACGAGACCTTCGGTTGTGCGGGGGATCGTCTGTCGGTGCGGTGGCTGGATAAGCGTCCCGACCGGACGATGGATCAGAAACGCCGCGAACTGGTCGATTTGATCTACGCTGCCCGGGAGATTGCGCTCAAGCATCGCGAATTCGAAACGCCGTTCGCATTCTGGAAATCGATCTACGAAGAGATTCAACAGGCGGGACGAGCAACGAATCAGGAAGATCTCACCTCGGCACTTGCGTCGTCGCTGATGGAACGGGCGGTGATCGACGCGGTCTGCCGGATGACGGGACGATCGGTCTTTCAGGCAGTCAAACAGGACCGGTTGGGAATTCGTCCGGGTGACCTCTACGACGAACTGCGGGACGTCAAACTATCGGAAGTGCTGTCCGAAGAGCCCCGTACGTGGTTTTTTATCCGCCACACGATCGGCGGGGCCGACCCTTTAACGGCTGCCGATCTGCCGGATGCACAGCGGGTCAACGACGGACTCCCCGAAACGCTTGAAGAGTACGTCAAAACCGACGGGCTGCGATATTTCAAGATCAAGGTCTCGGGCGATGCCGACAAGGATCTCACCCGGCTCTCGAAGATCTGGGATGTCATCGTTCGCGCCGAACAGCCGGTGATCACGCTCGACGCGAACGAGGCGTTTGCGGATCTGAAACAGTTCGCGGCGTTCGTGAGCCAATTCGAGCATGAACTGGTCGGCATGTTTCAGCACGTCGCGTATATCGAACAGCCGCTGTCGCGGAGCCTGTCGCTCGATCCCCGGACGTCTGCGGAGATTCAGAAACTGGCCGAACGCAAACCGCTGTTGATCGATGAAGCGGATGGAAAACTTCGCGCGTTCCACGAAGCGCACGCGATCGGTTACGCGGGGACCTCGCATAAGAACTGTAAGGGCGTGATCAAATCGCTGCTGAATCTAGCGCTGGTTCGGCATTTTCTGGAGCAGGATCAGCCTGCGTTTCTGAGCGGGGAGGATTTGCAGAACCTGCCCGTCGTTCCCCTGCATCAGGATTTCGCGACGCTCGGGATGCTGAATCTGGAGCACTGCGAACGGAACGGACATCACTATAATTACGGTCTGTCGATGCTTTCGGAACGGGAAAAATCCGAAATCGCCCGATTGCATCGGGATCTGTACATCAAGCACAATGACGAATGGTTTTTGAAGATCCGGGAAGGTGCGGTCGATTGCGAAAGCCTGCAATGTCCCGGATTCGGGGTCGCGTTCGAGCCGGACTGGTCTTCGATGACCGACATGCGAGAATGGGTGAGGATGCGGCATCCCGCCAATTGATCGTGACTCTCCAGACACTGTTCCTGTTCCTATCGAAGTGAAAGCCATCGTGATCCGACTTCTGATTTGTTTCGGTTTGATTCTCTGTTTGAGCCTGGGTTGCGATTCCGCAGAGCCGCCGGGAGAGCCGGTTCGTGCGGCGGAATCCGTCACGGAGTACAAGCGGACGCGATTGCTGGCGGGAGTGCCGGCGGTCAGACCGAATCCGAACGAAGATGCACCGCTGATCGCGCTCGTCGATGTCGAAGCGGAAGTGCCTGTCGTCGTCGCTCTCGAAATCAATGACGGAGCTCGACAGTGGACCTGGCGGCCCCAGATGATTCCCGCACGCATGCAGTCGGTCGTGTTGCTCGGACTGCGCCCCAACCGCCAGCACAGCATCGTCGTGCGGGTCGAAAATCCCGGCGAGAACACCTACGATCTGAGCGAACCGATCACGTTCGAGACGCCTCCGCTGCCGAAGTCATTTCCACCACTCCAGACGACCGTCAGCAAACCCGATCGTATGGAACCGGGTGTGACGCTGTTCCCGGTCAACATCTGGGTGAACGACGTCGATCTGATGGATTTCGGATATCTCATGATCCTCGATGCGGCGGGGGAGGTCGTCTGGTATCTGAAAACCGGTCACCGTACGGCCACCGTCCAGATCCTCGACAACGGTCATCTGCTCTACAATCACGCGGGTTACCGGCGGATGATCGAGGTGAATCTGCTGGGAGATGTCGTCCGCGAGTGGCACGCGGCGAACATTGCGCCGGCTCCCAACTCCGATTCGATTCCGATCGCCTGCGATACGCTGCACCATGAGATTCTGCCGATCGAAGACGGGAAGTTTCTGGCACTCTCGACCCGGATGCAGGAACTGACCGACTTTCGCCGGAGTCTATACGATGAAAACGAGCGCGGACCGGTCTCTGTCGTCGGAGACGAAATCGTCGAGTTTCAGTCGGACGGCAAGGTACTCCGCAGGTTGAATCTGTTCGACATTCTCGACATCGATCGCCTGTGTTACGGTGTGTTCGGAAACTTCTGGAACAACAAATACCTCGAGACCGGAGTCGAGGATACCGAGGACTGGACCCACGCCAACGCCATCATGCGGACCGATGAGAAAGACTGGATCGTGGTTTCACTGAGGCATCAGGATTGCCTGATCAAACTGAATTTCGCGACGGGCGAGATCCGCTGGATTCTGGGCGATCACGACGGTTGGGACGAACCGTGGAAATCGAAACTGCTCGCAAAGCAGGGAGACTGGGATTGGCCGTACCACCAGCACGGTCCGCAGATCACTTCGCGCGGAACGATCATCATGTTCGACAACGGAAACTATCGGGCGATCCCTCCCGAATTGATCACGGGCGGAAGTGAGAACTACAGCCGCGTACTCGAACTCAAAGTCGATGAGGAAAACATGACCGTCTCGAAGGTCTGGGAGTATCGGGGCAAGGGTCACGAGGAGTTTTACAGTCCGTTTTACGGAGAGGCCGACGTACTGCCGCAGACGGGGAACATCCTGGTCACGGACGGCGGACACATCGAATTCGCTGACGGCCGCCCCGCAGACGTCCCTCCCTCGGACCACCAATGGGCCCGGGTGTTCGAAATTACTTACGACACGCCGGCCGAAATACTCTGGGAAGTCCGCCTCGAAACCCCGGTGGAACGACAACTCGGCTGGTCGGTCTATCGCAGCGAACGGATCAAGAGTCTGGAGCCGTTCGCGGAAAAACTGCAGGCCGAGTCAGGAAGTAGGAAGTAGGAAGTAGGAAGTGGATTTTTCCGCTTTCCGCTCTCGGCTTTCCGCTTTCATTTCATCACCCGATATCCAATCTTCCGCAAGATCTCCGCGACTTTCGTCCGATGGTCGCCTTGGATTTCGAGTGTTTCGCCGTCGAGCGTGCCGCCCGCTCCGCAGGTGGATTTCAGCTTGGTGAGTAACGCCGGGAGATCGTTGCCGGCGTGGGTGAGGCCGCGGATGACGGTCATCTGTTTCCCCTTTTTGCGTTTCTCGAGCGCGATCGTGGCTGTTTGTTCTGCGGGTGGAGTCCGCGGGGGCGGTTCGGGTTTGCAGGTGCAGTCGGTCTCGAGCTGTCCGCACTTTTCGCAACGGGGCGGCCGGTCGAACGGGGTGCCTTCGAAGAGTCGCATGGGGATCGCTTTTGGGGTAGAGGAGTGGAAGGTGGAAGCGTCTGAGAAGTGGTGTCTTTGCTTATCCGAGAATTACGCTGCTTCGAACTGTTTGTCTGGCGAGACGGGCTGGGTCGGGGTCGGGAATCTGGTGCATGGCTTTGACGCTGGGGATACCGTCTGCGGTTCGGCTGAGGACGAGCGGTTCGGTGGCAAGGTCTTCACGATAGTAGCGGCTGCTGGGGAAGATGTCGGCGGGGTAAGTAAAATTGTCGAGCATCGCGAGTTCCACGCACAATGCGGCACCGGTCGCACTTTCGAGCATGCCGCCGACCCAGCAGGGGATGTTTTCCCGTTGGCAGAGATCGTGGATCTTCAGGGCGTTCGTGAGTCCTCCGACGCGGGCCGGTTTGATGTTCACAAATCGGCAGCTTTTGATCCGGATCGCCTGTTCGGTTTTATGCACCGACGTGATGCTTTCGTCCAGGCAGACCGGTGTGCGAATCTGCCGTTGGAGTTCGGCATGGTCGAGCAGATCGTCGTGCGCGAGCGGTTGTTCGATCATCGCCAGTTCGAACTCGTCGATCTTTTTGAACAGGTCGAGATCCGACAAGCGGTAGCCGCTGTTGCAGTCGATGTGAAACGTCTGCTTCGGGAATGCCTTGCGGACTTCCGCCAGCATCGTGTCATCCCAGCCGGGGCGAAATTTGAGTTTGATCCTGGGGAATTTCTGATCGACCGATTCGGCGATCAGGCCGACCAGATCGTCGATCGAGTCGCGAATCCCGAAGTCGTCTCCGACCTCGACCTCGGTTCGCGTCGCTCCCCACAATTCGTGCAAGGGACGGTTTTCGATCCGGGAGTGCAGCACCCACCAGGCGTTGTCGAGCAATCCTTTGGCGAACTGGTTTCCCTTGAAGTGAGCCAGCCTCTGCTGCAGGTCTTCGCCGCTCGTTAGGTCCTGTCCGGCGAGTGCGGGCGCGAACCAGTTTTCGGCAGTGAGATACAGCCCGGCGGCGTACTCGGGCGAGTAGCAGGGAGCCAGCAGCGGACAGCTCTCGGCCCACGCATCGACCGATCCGCTCGTCATCCGGCAAAGGATCGAATGAATTTCGGCGTCTTCTCCGTAAGCGGTTCGCCAGGGATAGATCAGGGGCATCGTGACGTGGAATAATTCGATCCGATCGATACGCATGAAAAACCTTTGGTGGTGGCAACGGGGACTCGGGTGGGAATCAGGGAAGGGTGCCGATCTTACCCAAAATCGATTCGCATTTCCGCTCCGTCGAGTGAACTCGACCTCCTTCCGGAGAATCCATTTGTACCGCTTGCGATTTTTTCACTGGACTCGCATGATTGAAGTCCCGCCGGGAGCGAGATTCTCCGCCTCTGGTTTGTTTTCAACGCACAACGAACGATCGAACGCATGCAACTCGAAGATTGGACGCTGCACACGATTTCCGGAGGCCGATTTCTGACCGATGGCGGAGCGATGTTCGCGGTCGTTCCCAAGCCGCTGTGGACCCGCAAGGTGACGCCCGATCCGCTCAACCGGATCCAGCAGGCGACGCATTGTCTGCTGATTCAGACGGGTGAAAAGAACATCCTGATCGATTCGGGATACGGGTCGAAGCTGAGCGAGAAGCAGCGCAAGCTGCACGGTTCGGAAGCGGGCAATCCTCTCGAAACGAGTCTTGCGGCAGCGGGCGTCTCCCGCGAACAGATCGATACCGTCCTCCTGACGCATCTGCATTTCGATCATGCGGGGGGACTGACCCGCAAACGCGAAGACAATACGCTCGAACTCGAATTTCCGAACGCCGAGATC
>DATKCB010000389.1:0-2512 GCA_035513495.1 Planctomycetaceae bacterium
TGACGGGGGCTTGCACTCGTCCCGACGTCCACGGAGATTTTTCCTCGCCTGTTCGGACGGGTTCCAGCCACGTATAATCCCACGGCCCCTTCAGGCGGATTGTGTGAATTTGCTTCATGATCGCAGAAAGCTCGGCCTTTCGGTGGTTGCCACGGCTGAGAAAAACGATGTTCAAGAACGGTCGCAGGAATGCCCCACACCCACTCGGAACGGGTACATAACCTCGGAAATCTCCCATAAAATGCCACGAAGTTGAAGTCGGTTTTTTATCCAAATTGTACGGGAACTCCCCATCCGCGGGATTTCACGCTAGTCTCGGTTTTTCATAAAGGCTATACTCATTATGGTTTATCGATGGGAATACCGGTCCGAAACTCGAGTGGGAAGTGATTTCCGGCGCGAGTTGGTGGATCGTGTTCCTTGTTACCGATTCGAAGACAGTTCAAAAAGCGATTTTTCTTACGAGTTCATCTTCCCAGCGACAGCGGTTTGAAACGGTTTTCAAAGAGATTTGAAAAGATCGGATTTGTTACGTCGGGTGAAATACTCTGGAATCCCATCGCACGATGCCTACACGTCGACCTCACATTTCGATCACTTCTCTGACAGACACAACCGACCTCTCGAGCGATACAGTAGCCGTTCAAGTTCAGTCCACAACCTCCACACGAAATCAAAATCAGGTGTTTCGGCGCAGTTCCCGTACTCAAAGCCTGTTAGGCATCCAGATTCTCGGTACCGGCTCGTATGTTCCCGAGCGAGTGGTCACGAATGAATCTCTCGAACAGCAGTACGGCTTCGAGCCGGGCTGGATCGAACAGCGTACAGGCATCAGCGAACGCCGTCACGCCGCACCGGGCGAGGCGACCAGCGATATGGCCGTCGAAGCCGCGCTGCGGGCGATCGAAACGAGCCGCGTGAACAAGGACGACATCGATCTGTTGATCGTTGGAACCTTCACGCCGGATTATCTGTGTCCTTCGGCTTCGTGCCTGGTTCAGGAACGGCTCGGTCTCGACGTCGCCTCGATGGATCTGCAAGCAGCCTGTTCGGGGTTCATGTATTCCCTCGTCACCGCGGCCCAGTTCGTCGCAACCGGAAACTCGAAACTCGCGCTGGTCATCGGTGCCGACACGAACAGCCGGATCGTCGATCCCTCCGACATGCGGACCGCCCCGCTGTTTGGAGACGGCGCAGGCGCGGTGCTGGTCGGCCGCGGCTCTCCTCATCAGGGTCTGGTCAGTTACCAGTTGGGTTCCGACGGAAGCGGCGGGTCGCTCCTCGATCGTCCCTACGGTGGAACCCGAAATCCTTCCACTCCTGAGTCATTGAAGGCGGGAAATCATCTGCTTCAAATGGATGGCCGCAGCGTCTTCAAATGGGCAGTCAGCGCAGTCACCGAAACCATCGAACTCGTTCTGAACCACTCGGGTATGAGTCCCGAAGATCCGGCCTTATACGTGTTACATCAGGCCAACATCCGTATTCTCAACTACGCGATGGAGCAGTTGGGGATTCCCAGTTCGAAGGTCATGTGCAATCTGCACAAGTACGGAAACACTTCCGCCGGCTCGATTCCGATCGTGCTCGACGAGGCTCGTCAAGCGGGACGGATCCAATCCGGCGATTCCGTCGTCATGTGCGGATTCGGAGCCGGGTTGAGTTGGGGCACTTCGGTCTTCCGCTGGTAGTTCGAGGGGCGAGAGTCATCGCGCCGGATTGTTTTGCGTCGGTCGTCTCCTGCAATTACGCTGATTCTTTCGCGCGGAGATTGTCGCTTCGCGTTTTGTCATCGAGTTCACCAGGAGAGCAGTCATGCGTTTGGGAATGGTCACCTATCTGTGGGGGGCAAAGTGGGAATTGCCCGAGCTGATCAAAAACTGCGAACAGACCGGTTTCGAAGGAGTCGAGCTGCGAAGCACGCACGCTCACGGAGTCGAAGTGAGCCTCGATGACAAACAGCGGAGCGAAGTCCGGAAGCGATTCGAAGATTCCTCCGTCACCTGCGTCGGACTCGGTTCGGCCTGCGAGTATCACAGTCCCGATCCCGCGGTGCTGAAAAAAAATATCGACCTCACCAAGGAGTTCATCATCCTCTCGCACGATGTTGGCGGGTCCGGGGTCAAGGTTCGCCCGAACGGGTTCAACACCGGCGAAGAGCAATCGCGAACCATCGAACGAATCGGCAAAGTCTTACGCGAATGCGGAGAATTCGCTCTGAACTACGGCCAGCAGCTTCGTCTCGAAGTCCACGGACACGGTACGCAAGACCCGGCCGTGATCCGCAAGATCATCGACATCGCCGACAATGACCAGGTCCGCGTGTGCTGGAACAGCAATCCCGCAGAAGTACAAGAAGACTCGATCGCCGCTCCGTTTCGTCTGTTGCAGGACTCATTTTCGGACGTCGTTCACATTCACGATTTATACGACGAAGCGTATCCGTATCGGGAATTATTCTCGCTGCTCAGAAACATCGATTACGCCGGCTGGTGTCTGTCGGAAAGTCCCG
>DATKCB010000390.1:0-3947 GCA_035513495.1 Planctomycetaceae bacterium
TTTCAGCCCGATCCGTTTCCGCAATTGTAACCCTCCCGTCAGCGAATCACAAAGTCTCCTCAAACCGACAGTACTGGATTCCTCCCCAATCACCCGACATACTTGTGATCCGAACAACCGGGTTGTTCGTTCGAGTACGGCAGGATTCTCACACTCTTCTAACCGCAATCATTCATGACCGATCACACCGACGAACTCCCCGCAGCACCGGGAACGACGAACTTTACAGGCCAAACCACCGACGAGGGGAAGGGACGCATCTTTCCCTGCGAGAGGTGCGGAGCCGATCTCACGTTCCACATCGGAGACCAGAAACTCAAATGCCCGTATTGCGGATATGCAAAAGATATCGAGCTCGATCCCGAGGTCGAGATCAAGGAGCAGGATTTTCACGCGATGCTGGCTCATCTGGTCGAGCAACACGAACATCGGACTGAGCCGGATTCCGACGTCAACGAAGTCCGTTGCGACTCGTGCGGAGGAACGGTCGTCTTCACCGGCACATTGACGAGCAGTTCGTGTCCGTACTGCGCGTCGCCCATCCAGCGCGACGACGTCCACCGGGCCAAGCATCGCGTTCCCGTCGATGCCGTGCTTCCCTTTCTGATCGACCGCGATCTGGCCCTAAAGAATCTGGACGACTGGGTGCAATCCCGCTGGTTCGCGCCCAACGATTTCCTCAAAAATCGACTCGAAGGGACGTTCAACGGAGTGTATCTTCCCTATTGGACGTTCGATTCCCTCACGTTTAGCGTCTATGCGGGACAGCGGGGAGAATACTACTACGTGACCGTCGGGACGGGAAAAGATCAGCGACGCGAACGCCGTACGCGCTGGTATTCCGCGTCGGGACAGTTTCAGCGGTTTTTCGACGATGTCCTCGTCACCGCTTCCCGGGGACTGCCGCGCAATATCCTCGAATCGCTCGAGCCCTGGCCGCTGCACAAGTGCCTGCCGTTCACGCAGGAGGTGCTGGCCGGCTACTTCGCCCGCACCTACGACGTCGAGCTCAACGAAGGCTTCGTCATCGGGAAACAACGCATCGACGTCGAACTCGATCGGGACGTCCGCTCGCGGATCGGAGGAGACACGCAACAGGTTCACTCGATCGAGACACGTTACGACGGACTGACGTTCAAACACGTCTTGCTGCCGCTGTGGCTGCTGGCGTACCAATACAAAGAGAAAAGCTACCAGGTCTTCATCAACGCAGGGACCGGCAAGGTTCAGGGAGAACGCCCCTACAGTTGGGTCAAAATCACTCTCACCGTACTCGGAGTCGCCGCCGCGATTGGCGGAATCATCCTGCTTACTCAAAGTTAATTCTCTGCCAGAAACGAATCCCTCATGTTCAACCTGCGATCTCTCACTTTCCTCCTCTTGTTTCTTGTTCTCACTCCCGTTCAAGCGGACGAAGAATCATCCCGCCATGTACTCATCATCGGGGTCGATGGAACTCGATATGATGCACTGCAAAAGGCCAAAACCCCGAACTTCGACCGGATGATTGCTGAGGGGGGAGTATCGGAAGATTGCCAGATTCTCGGTGAGCGCTACCAGAAAAACGAGACGATCAGCGGGCCGGGTTGGTCGTCGATTCTGACCGGTGTCTGGGCCGACAAGCACGGAGTTCACGAAAACGATTTTAAAGGGAAGCACTACGCAGAATATCCGCACTTCATGTCGCGTCTTCCGCTTCCCGAAAAGGGAACTCCAACGGTTTCGCTCGATTCCTGGAAACCGCTGCACGATCACCTGATTGGTCCCGCGAGGAACATTCGCCTTTCGAAATCGATCGAACTTCCCGATCGGACACCAGTGGAATTCGACCTTCAGATGGAGCAACTGGCGACCGAGCAGATCGCACATTCCGGTCCGCTCGCAATGTTCGTTTATTTTCACCAGATCGATACCACCGGCCACGCGCACGGATTTCACCCCGAGGTGCCTCAATACATCGAAGCGATCGAGAACGTCGATCGTCATCTTGGAGAAATTGCGAAAGCGGTCGAAACCCGTCGGAAAACAAAAAACGAGAACTGGCTGGTTATCATCTGCACCGATCACGGGGGGCGTGGATTGAAACACAGCGGCGGGCATGACGTGACTGAAATCCGGCAGACGTTTCTGATTCTCTGGCAGCCTGGACAGAAATTCGGGCGAAAACTCCCCGCATCGGAGATCGTCGATGTGGTACCGACCGCGCTCGCACACCTCCAGGTTCCAATTGATCCCGCATGGAAATTGGACGGGCAGCCCCTGTCGCTGACACCTGGCACCCCTGCGAAACCGGATTGAAGTACGAATAGTTGCAGAATCGTAGCTGAATTCGTGAGAATTCAGAGTCGTTTGGCAGCTTCGTCCGAATTCTCACGAATCCGGCTACAGCAAGACGTCAGTCTCTGGAACAACGGCAGGTTACAAACCACGAAGAGCCAGTTGCGCAACAAAATCACCTCTGGTAGAAGAGGAGAATCAAAGCGGAACTCCGAGAGCGGAAAGCGGAGGCGAAGAATGTTCAATTTCAATGGTTCAATGCTCAACAGACCGTGTCTGAATCCTGAACCCCGGCTCCTGATTCCTGTACACCGCGCAACATCGAGTTGTGAAACTCGCAAGAATCCAGAATTTTTCCCGAACTACTTTAAAACCGACCAAATCTCCCGGGTTTCGCCTGAACTTGAGAACTTGAGAACTTGATGTCTTCCAAAAAGCTCAAGTTCTAAAACCCCGGAGAATTTTGACCGGCGCCAGCGCGAGTTGTGAAACAAACGGAGGGGAAATTTCAAATATCAAAATCCCAATGTCAAAGGAAATCTGAAATCAGAAACCGAAACGATCCGAGACTGATTCATCCTCTCGTCACTACATCCTGCATTCTAACTCCTAGAGACTCGCTCGGTTGGGACGATGGTCCATCGTACGATTCGTGACGGGAACGACGTGGGGATGAGTTTCTCTGAGCCGTTGATCTCGAGTTGTCCACATGAGATTGGTACAAATAGGCCCCTATGTATTTCCTTCTCGTTGAATATGCGGACCGTCTGCCATGAACTGTGAGAGCTGTTCCACCGTGATGCTGTTCGAGGAAGAAGGGGCTTATTATCATTGCCCGCATTGCGGCGAGTTGCAGTTCTTCGATCCGATCGAGGATGATCCGCCCCGGGAGGAGGTGCCGCAGTTGATCGATCGGGAGCTGGAGTGTCCGGTCTGTGAGGAACTGTTGACTCCGGCGGCGCTGCAGTTGTTGCAGGTGCATCATTGCGAGGGTTGCCGGGGGATTTTGCTGAGACACCAGGATTTTGGTATTCTGGCCCATGAACTGCGCAGAAAAGCGACCGGCCCGCCCGCGATCCCGAAGCCGCTCGATCCGAGCGAACTCGAACGGGAGATCGCGTGTCCGGTCTGTTTCCATTTATTGAACACGCATCCCTATTACGGACCGGGGAGCATCGTGATCGACTCGTGCGGCAATTGCGGAGTGGTCTGGCTCGACGGGGGAGAACTGGAAACGGTGATCAACGCTCCGGGAAAAGGACGCGGGGCGTGACGTGTGCTCAAGCTCCGTACTTCCAAAATCGAAGTCGAATTCTCACGAAACCGGCTACTCGGACGGGAAAATGTTCCCATCCTACGGTGAGCCGCGATCAAAGATGCCGGGAACGAATTGAATGACTGTGGCGGAAACGGAGCACACGATTCGCATCGGCGGGCGACTGCTCGCTTCGCGGTATTTTCTCGCCCCGCTGGCGGGTTATACGCATCTCGCGTTTCGGACGGCAATGCGCGAACTGGGGGGGCTTGGTCTCGCCACGACCGACCTGGTTCTGGCGACGCACCTGGTCTCCGAGTCTCGCAAGTCGAAGGAACTGATCGCGACGACACCCGCCGATCGTCCGCTCACGGTTCAGATTTTTTCGGGCGTGACTTCGCAACTCGTCGAGGCG
>DATKCB010000391.1:0-3591 GCA_035513495.1 Planctomycetaceae bacterium
GAAGTGCGGTGGGTTACGCTAACGCTAACCCACCCTACGTAACTGATTCAAAAAACAAATTCAAAATGAATGAATGAGGAAGCCAGGAAAGCAGGAAGGAAACGCAAGGAGATCGGGGCTGTTCCTCGACGAGCAATCTCCGCTCGGGTAGGAACGCCTACAATTCTGGGGGAAGCCCACCCTCAAGGTGATCGACGTCAGTGAGCGGAATCGCCTTCCAGCGATTCGGGCGGTTTGGGGGGACAGCAGTTGGGGAACACACCCGCTAACTGGACCGATCCGCTGAGCAGCATCAGGCAGATCAGTCCGGTGACGTAGACCGTCTTGCCGACGAAATTGCTGAGCTGGCGTCCGAACATGTAATGAAAGCCGTCGGCGGGAGGCGCAACAACTCCCCACACGAGGATGGCAACCAGTCCGATCAGAACCAGGCCGACACAGCCTCCCTTGAGAAAGAAACTGCGAAGTTTGGTCCAATCCACCGCGAAGGTCCAGAAGCCGACCCAGAGCAGCAGCGGCACGACGGGGAGAATGATCCCGCCGATCGAGGTACAAAAACCGAGGACCGCCCAGAACAACTCTAAGAAACTGTCAATCAATGACTGCATCGCGTCGGTTCCTCATTTCCATCGAACTCGAATCATGCAAGGAGGCCCAGAAATACCAAAAATCCGCCCAAAGAACCAGTCAAAGAGTCCCTGGCGGACTTCGGACCGGAGCCAGCGGAAGAGTGCATTACGGATTTTGTGCCGATACTGAACACCGCCTGTCATATCCCACTGCTCAGAGGAGAGCGACGATTCTCCCTAAGTCATATCCTTACATTGACTTACAAAATGTTCATTTCATCGGGATATTTTTGTGAGCATCGGCTTTCAGGTGAAGATTGACGTCAAATTATGCCGATTACAAGGATTGTCCGAGCGCAGAAAGCGCGCTCGGAGGTTTCGTATCGCGATGGAAGGTGAGTCCCATGAAGCGGTTCATTGTATTCAGTGTGATCCTGGCAACACTTACGGCAGTCCGGCCTGTCTCGGCTCAGTTCATCACTCCGAGACAAGGTGGCGCGGTCATCGGGAACAACTCTTCGGAAGTGATTTCCGTGCAGGCTCCGGTTCAGACTGCCGACGAAGTTCCCATCGCACCGACGAGCGCACAAAAATCCGCCGAGTACGTGGTCGTCACAGGGCAGGTTTCCCAACCGGGCGTGTACGAATTTCGGAACGGAATCGCGAGCCTTGAGGAATTGATCGATCAGGCTGGAGGATTGACTTCGTTTTCGAATCACGAGTTTTTTGTCTATCGCGCCGGAACGGGATACCTCGAACTGGACCTCCCAACTCAAGCGGACTTCCGGTTTCAGAACGGAGATATCCTGCTCGCCGAAACCCCCGTGCGATATTATCGGGAGTTGGATCAGCCGGAATCCAGAAACGGTCTGTACAAACTGCATGACAAAACGCAAATCATCATGTTCAATCTGGCCGATCGGCCCGTGCTTTTTACAGTTCCCCCCACGGGCGCCCGAATGCCGGCATTGCTCGAGTTACTGAAGCAAAGCCCTGCGGCCATGGTGGGAGTTCAAAGGATTCCACCCCCCCACTCACAAGAGATTCCCAAACATGCGCAACTGGCTCCGGGTCTGATTCCTTCGAGTTCGATCGTCATCTTCGACCCGAAGCGGATCGATCCAACCACTTTGCCGACTCTTCCTCCTCCGATGATTGCAGAAGCTGCCCGAAGTATTCGCGTCGCCTATCAGGAGACTCCGGCTTCGAAACCCAGATCTCATGAACTGAAACCTTCGGGCTTGTTCGAGTGGCAAAAGATTTCTCGAGACGCTCCGATGACGGAGTTTAATCCTCACCAGGCCGTCGCTAATCATTCTCTGTTGGCGAGTAAAGACACGCCGCCTGCCGACAAGCCTCTCTCAGTCGATCGCCCCGTGAGCGAGGAGACTTCAAAAATTGCGACGAAGACTTCCAAAAAAACGAAGCCGAGAAAACATTCCCAAGCGCAAATGATGATTTTTTCTCGCCAGCAGAAAACGATCGTGATCGGTTTCTTCGTGGTGGTCGGTCTGTTCATCATTGCGTATCTCGTGCGAAAAAAGCAGGAGCAACGCGAACTTCTGCCGCTGGCCGCCGATGCTGCGAAACACACCAATTCCATCATTTCGCTCTACTCAAAAGTGATGCAACGATTCTCAACACCAGCGGTTGAACGCCCGGAACTCGACAATCTCGAAGCCGCCTCGGAAGCCGTCGGATCGTTTGCCGAAGCGGCGTCATCGGTCGCCGAATTGGGGAGTGAATCGCATGATGAAGTGATCGAGAGCGAGAAAGAATCCGTCCGTCCATCGAAGGGGATCAATCCGGAAGTGGAAAATCGACTCGTGCAGTTTGTCAATCAGATTACTGCCTCCTCGGATCAGTCCGATCGATCGCTGGTGGAACTGCTGATCGAACTCGCAGCCGTTCAGGAAAATCGCGATCGTGAAACTCTCGAGTCTTCAACCCGTCAGGCGGCAGAACCTGGGCCAGTCCCGAATCTTCCTGTTTCCATCGAGACACCCTCCGTCGCTCAGCCGATGTTCCCGATGATCTGGGAGCAGAAACTCGAACAACCCGGAGCGTCCGTCCATTCGCAAACCGCCGCCGTGGAAGAATCGGTTTTGGATTCAGACGCACGCGTTCAATCGACACCTCAAGGAGATCACCCGGTGACCCATGGACCGCACCGCATTCCGCTCGATCGTGTCTTCTTCGCGGCCCAGCGGGAACGCGGCCATAAAGCGACACCTGAATAATCATCGGTCGCCTGCGGTTGCGGCCTCTGAATCGAACCATCCGGATTATTCCAGCCGACACCAGATTGCATCGAGATACGCCGTCTGCGGACTTTCTCCCGTCACGGGATGATCGGCTCCGGCTCCGGTCCGATCGAAAATTTTCATCGTTCGAACCCCTCGACGGGGAAGTGCCTCGGATTTCTGCCCGGGGAGCGGATCTCCCGCCTGCCGGGAGGCGGCACACACGAGCTTGAAAAACTCATCGCCGCCGAGCAAACCGGAACAGGTACAGGTCAGCAGGACTCCGCCCGGAGCGACGAGTTGCATCGCCAGACGATTCATGTCGAAATGCGCCTGGCATCCTTTCTCGAAATCCTTGCGATGGTTGATCAGCTTCGGCGGGTCGAGAACGACGACATCGAAAGTCTGCCCGTTCGAAATGGCGTCGCGCATCCAGGGAAAGATATCCGCGTGCAGAAACCGAATTCGCTGGCGGTTGAGCTTCTCGTTTTTGCGGGCGGTCGAAACGGCCTGTTCATCGAGATCGACTCCGGTCACCTCTTTCGCGCGTCCGAGGGCTGCCGCGTAAACTGAAAATCCGCCTGTATAACAACACAGGTCGAGTACCGATTTTGCTTTGCAATACGTCGACAGTTGCAACCGGTTTTCGCGCTGATCGCAGAAAAAACCGGTCTTGTGCGAATCCGGAAACTCGATCTGAAACCGGACTCTGTTTTCTTCCACGACGCAAGAGGTCGGACAGTCCCCGCTCGCATGGGGCAGCACGCTGAAGCCTTCCT
>DATKCB010000392.1:0-4293 GCA_035513495.1 Planctomycetaceae bacterium
CGACAACATCATCGCTGATTTCGAAAAATGGATCGCGATGGGTGCGCCCGATCCGCGAACCGAGATGCTGGCTCCGAAATATGCAGCAAAAGGGATCGACCTCGAAGCCGGGCGCCAGTTCTGGGCGTTTCAGCCTCCCGAAGCGCACAGCCTTCCCGAAGTCAACGATCCGGACTGGGCACGCACCTGGATCGACAAGTTCGTTCTCGCACGGTTGGAACAGAACGATCTCAAACCGATGCCGGACGCTGACCGGGGAACTCTGCTTCGCCGTATCGCCTACGATCTGACGGGACTCCCCCCGCGTCCCGAAGAAGTCGAACAGATCCTGTACAACGACGATCCGCACGCGATCGAGAAATACGTCGATCGGTTACTTGCGTCTCAGCAATACGGAGAACACTGGGGACGTCACTGGCTCGACGTCGCCCGTTACGCCGACTCGAACGGTGGAGATTTCAATGCGACGTTTCACAATGCGTGGCGCTATCGCAACTATGTCATCGAGACCTTCAACGCCGATCGCCCCTTCAATGAATTCGTGATCGAGCAGATTGCCGGCGATCTCCTGGAAAGCAGTTCCGACAGCTTGCGCGAACGAAACATCGTCGCCACCGGTTTTCTGATGCTGGGGACGAAGATGCTCAGCGAACGCGACAAGGAAAAACTGCGGATGGATGTCGTTGACGAACAGGTTTCGAGCATCGGATCGACGTTCATGGGGATGACGCTCGGCTGCGCCCGCTGTCACGATCACAAATTCGATCCCATCCCCACGACCGATTACTACGCGCTGGCGGGGATTTTCCGCAGCACGCAGACCCTCGACGGAGAAATTCAGAAGTACGTCTCGAACTGGACGCGACAACCGCTCCCGATAACGCCAGAACACGCCGCCGCCCTGGCGGAATACAAACGGGTGACCGACGACCTCAACAAGCAGATCAAGGATGGCGAAGCCGAACTGAAGTCTCTCGACTCGAAGTCGTCCAAAAAACAGGTTCTGAAACAGGGGATCGTCCTCGACGATACCGACGCGGAACTGGTCGGCAACTGGAAGTTCTCCACCTATTCGAAGAACTTCATCGGCAAAGGCTACATCCACGACGACAAACAGGATCTCAACAAAAAGAAGGTCATTTTTACCACCAAAGTACCGCAAGACGCAGAATACGAAGTGCGGCTGGCGTTTCCCGGTTCGGGAGGCCGCGCCACCAACGTGCCGGTGAAGATCGTTCAGGGCGACTTCGAAGAGAGCGTCAAAGTCGATCAGAGCAAGCAATCTCCGATCCTGACGATGCTCAAACCGCTCGGTCGATTTAAGTTTAAACAGGACGCCCCGATCGTCATCGAGATTGCCAACAACGGCACCGACGGTTACGTCATTGTCGATGCGCTGCAGATCGTCGCGGTCGAAGAATTGCAACAGGATGCCGAAGCAGACGATAGCGGAGTTCTGGCTGAGATCGAAACGCTGAAGCAGGAGATCGAAAACCTCAAAGCGAACCTCAAAGAAACCGAAAAGAACGCACCTCCCCCTGCTCCACTGGCGCTCGCTGTTCTCGAAGAGAAACAACCGAGCGACTATTTCGTCTGCATTCGCGGAGAGCACCGCAATCTGGGAGACAAGGTGTCCCGCGGTTTCCTCACGGTCGCCAACTACGAAGGGGCACCCGAGGTCGAAAAAGATCAAAGCGGTCGGCTGGCGCTCGCGAAGTGGATCGCCGATGCGCGACATCCGCTCACGGCCCGGGTCTACGTGAACCGCGTGTGGCATCATCTGATGGGTGCAGGCATCGTGCGGAGCGTCGATAACTTTGGAACGCTGGGAGACCGCCCTTCGCATCCTCTGCTGCTCGATCAGCTCGCGGTCGAATTCATCGAACGCAATTGGTCTACGAAATGGCTGGTGCGGGAAATCGTTCTCAGCCACGCTTATCAGCTCACCAGCCAACACGACGAAGCGCGCTGGCAGGCCGATCCCGACAATCGTCTGCTCTGGCGAGCCAATCGCAAACCGCTCTCTGCTGAAGCCATCCGGGATACGATGCTGAGTTCGACGGACGAACTCGACCTCACGCCCGGCGGTCCGCCAGTGAACAATCTGGGGACGCTGGTGACACAGAACAATCCGAACGATGTGGGTGTGAAAATCGAACTGACGAACATCCGCACGATGTATCAGCCGATCATCCGCAACGAATTGCCGACCATGATGCGGGTCTTCGATTTCGCCGACCCCGATTTTGTCTCGGGGCAACGCTCGGAGACAACGGTTCCGACTCAGGCGCTCTGGATGCTCAACAGTCCGTTCATCGCGGAGCAGTCAAAGAAACTGAGCCGCGGCGTGCTGGAGCAGAACCTGTCGACCGAGAGTGAGAATCTCGAACAACTTTACATCCTCGCTCTCGGCAGGCCCCCGACACCGTCGGAAATGAAGCTGTCGAGCGACTATTTGTTGTCCACAACCGAGAACAGAGAAGATGCCTGGACCGAACTCGCACACGCGATCTTCGCGTCTTCCGCATTTCGAATGCTGGATTAAAAAATGAAAAAAAACCGCAGAGATCATCTCAAACAACTGCTCGCAGGGAGCGTGGGCCTTTCGATGGCGGGCTTGACGGGGCGCACCCTCGAAGCGGCCGCTGCGAGTGATGCCGTCACGCATCATCCCGCCAAAGCAAAACGGGTCATCTTCCTGTTCATGCACGGCGGTCCCAGCCACGTCGACCTGTTCGATTACAAACCCGAACTCCAGAATCGCGATGGCGAAGAACTCCCCTTCGAAGCACCGGCCAATCTCGACGCCAAGCGCGTTCTGATGAAGTCCCCCTGGAAATTCCAGCGCTACGGTGAGTGCGGTCAGTGGGTCTCGGAGCTGCTGCCGCACACGGCGAAGAAGGTGGACGACATCTGTCTCATCAAGTCGATGCACAGCCGAGGTCAATCCCACGGACAAGCGGTGTCGATGCTGCACACGGGGAGTGACAATCTCGTTCGTCCATCGGTCGGCGCGTGGGTCTCGTACGGACTGGGTTCGGAAAACCGCGATCTTCCAGCGTTCGTCTCGATCGGTCCCTCCAGCGGACACGGTGGACCGCGCAATTACGGAGCGGCCTTTCTGCCGGCCGCGCATCAGGCGACCACGATCGGACGCCAGGGGAAACTGGGAGACGCCTCGATCGAGTATCTGGACTCAAAAGGGACTCCCGCCGAACGTCAGCAGCAGCGGCTTTCGCTCATCCAACAGTTCAATCAGGCCCATCTCGACCGGCTCGGACCGGATCAGCGAATCACGGGCATGATCGAAGCCTACGACCTCGCCAGCCGCATGCAACGGGTGGCTCCCGGAGTACTCGACCTCGCACACGAATCGAAGGAGACACAGCAGCTCTACGGAGTCGGTGACAAGGAAGCCGACAACTTCGGACGACAGTGCCTGCTGGGGCGGCGACTGCTCGAAGCGGGAGTTCGTTACGTCGAGTTGTCGACGGGGAACGTCTGGGATCAGCATGGCGGTCTGAAAGAAGGACACGAGAAAAACAGTCTCGCCACCGATCAGCCGATCGCAGCACTCCTGACCGACCTCAAAGCGCGCGGAATGCTCGACGATACGCTCGTCGTCTGGAGCGGCGAATTCGGCCGCACCCCGACGGTCCAGGGAACGAACGGCCGCGATCATAATCCCCAGGGATTCTGTGCCTGGCTCGCCGGTGGAGGCGTCAAACCGGGCTTCTCGTTCGGTCAGACCGATGACTTCGGTTATTACTCAGCCGTCGACCGTGTCCACATGCACGATCTGCACGCGACGATTCTGCACCTGCTCGGGATCGACCATGAAAAACTGACCTATCGCTATGCCGGTCGAGATTTTCGTTTGACCGACGTGGCTGGAAAAGTTGTGAACGAAGTGATTGCGTGAATTGGGCCGCGATCAGTTTTCCGTGCTGATCCCGAGATGGTATTTACGAACAGTATGCTCTTGTGTATACTTATTTGGTTCGATTGCTGAATCATCCCAATCTCACTCAGGTTATTGCGGAATATTGATCGATGCACGATTCAGGCACCTCGGTCCAGACGACGTTACGCATTCCCGGCAACTGGGCGCATCCGGGCGAACTCGTCGAGCGCATGCCGACCGGTTTTCGAATCACTCCCGAGAGTTTGTTCCTGCCCGACGGGACGGAAATCGAATTGATCCCCATGCCACCGGACGAGCGATTCGCGGAGGTGTTCGAATCCTCCTGTCGTCGGCCCGCCACCACCGATGAACTGGCAAGAGTCAGAAAT
>DATKCB010000393.1:0-4275 GCA_035513495.1 Planctomycetaceae bacterium
GAGCAGTTCCTCACGCCGTAGACGTCGGCGGCGCTGCTGCTCCGTTTCGACAGGCGGTTCTTCGGGCTGTTCTGTTTCGGGAGGCGTTTCCAGTCCCGACTGTTGCAACAGACCCGCGCCGGACTGATCGTCTCGGTCATCGATAAATGTGCAATCCCAGGTCAGTTTGTCCACGCACCACCAGATGATTCCCAACAGGATCACCACACCGATGAAATAGTCGTCCAGAAACTTCTGAGCGAACAGAGCGCAGGCAATCGCCATCGCTCCGCCGTACATCGCGGCGTGAGAGCGGCCCTGCTCGATTCCGATCCGGGAAATCAGCACCGTCGCGAACACGAACCAGAACAGCATCCACCGCACGCGTTCCACATAATTGCCGTCGTAGGTGATCTGCTGCAGAAAGAAAACGAGACTCCCCACGAGCAGCATGATCAGCGCGGGACTGATCGCGATCGCGACGTAATCGGCCAGAGATTGTTGAGGACGCGAACGAGCCATGAGAGCGACGCTACGTTAAAGAAACCAACGACCACAACCTTCAAGTATGACTCCAGCAGAGCCACACGTCGAGCAGAGTTTCGACAGATTGACGGTGTGAGACAACCCGCTGTCAGCGGACCCCACAAACCAGATCAATCCCGTCCCCGAATTCGGCTCGACTCTCTCTTCCAGACCGGCGTTCGCATCGTACCGCCCCGCGCAACACTGTCCAAACGTTTTTCTCCGTGGCGGCTCGCAACTTCCGCCAATCCGCCACCGCCGTTGCGCAACAAACCCGCCTATAGTAGAGGGATACAAAACGGAAAGCGGAAATGTCCAAATCCCAATGTCAAAGTGGAAGGTTCAAGGGGGAGAGGCGACGTAGCGTAGGCTTCCAAGCCTGCAAATCCCTCAAGCCCAATCGCGCAAGCGATAGGGGGAACGCGGTGCGAACTCCAAACACCAACAGGCTGGAAGCCTATGTCTACGACGTTCCGCCGCGCAACATCGAACCATGAAACAAACCGCCATTCTAAATATTTTCACGAAATTCCGACCGACCACAAGATGTTGTGGTCCGCGAATTCTCGAACCACAAGATGTGCCAACTTGACATCCTCCAAAAAGCTCAAGTTCGAAACTTATTGGACTTACGTCAAAAAAACGACCCGAGGGGTGAAACAAGCGGAGGGGGGAATTTCAAATGTCAATCGAAGGGGTTAAAGGTGGAAGGTTTAAGGTTCAAGGAGGAGCCGTCCGAATCTCTTTTGCTACTTCCTACTTCCTATTTCCTACATCCTTGCGGTCCCGCCGCGCAACATCGCAATGTGAAACAAACCAGCTTCCGGAATTTTTTCCGAAGTCGTCCGAAATCGATCAAATCTCTCGGGTTTTTCTGAACTTGAGAACTTGTGAACTTGAGGTCTTCCAAAAACCTCAAGTTCGAAACTTTCAGGAGTTACGTCAACAAAATGAGCCGAGTTGTGAAACAGGCAGGAGATGGAAGATGCGGATTTTTCCCGGCAGACAAGGATGTCTACCCTACGATCGCGCAACAGAATTTGTCCCGTAAGATGGACGTCCTCGTCCGTCGCGCAGAGGCCCTGCGGCATCGTCGTCGCACCCGAACCCCCTCTGAATCCTGACCACTGCCCCTGTTCTTTCACAATCTGTCATCAATTTGACAACACCCTCCCAGACGCAGGAGCCGGGAGGTTTGTCACGAGCGCGCAACATTTCGCGACCGGTCTGCGCGGAAAGTGGGTAATTTTCAAAGAGTCAAAAAAGCAGTGATCGAGTCACTTTTCGCACTCTTCCGACATTTCATACTTTTCCGACTCAGGTCCGACTTGTGATAATTTTCCGCTGGCGGCAAGTCTTTCGATCAACCGCAGTCGAGCGGAGAGTCTCACCAGTGCGCAGTGAATTCCTCCAGGAAGGTTTCGTAAGCGTCTTCCCAGATGGGCGTGTATCGAGTCCCCTGGATCAATTTATCGAACATGCGAAACTGACGTCGAAAAAACGCGACCAGTTCCACGCCGAGTTGCTGGTACGTATTCTCCTGCCTGACCTGAAATTGCGATTTCACACCAAGCAGTCCGGACCAGGTTTCCCGTCCGACGATCTGTTCGCTCTGTTTGATCACTTCCACCAGTTCGGCCAGCTCCTCGCGATCGATGCCAGGATCGGAAGGTGCCTTGTTGCCGTCGACGAACTCGATGACCGCCAGCAAAATGTTCCTGGCGATTTCAATCGCGGCCAGTCGTTTCTGTGGATCCGTCGGTTTTTGCAGCGGCTGAATCAGATGGCCCAGCCGGGACAGCAGCTCGATGAGTTCCCGGGAGAGAGGGGTCGCGAAATCGGGGTACGACTCGCCGGAATCTCCCATCCTGCGGGAAGAGTGCTCTGAATTCATCGTGAATACTTTTAAGATTTGTCCTGGTGCGTCTGAGGACGGGGCGTCCTGCCTGAACGCGTGACTGATCTTAATCAATTTGTCTGGCTCACACTACAGCCAATTTTACGATCCACCGAATCGATCAAAGCGAGGGGTGTGAACGGCTTAGGGAGATATTCGGAACATCCCACCCGACGTCGACGCAGATTCGCCAGAACTCCTTCGCGATCCGAGAGCAGAACCAGCTCGATATGGCTGGATTCCGGGCTTCTTCTCACCTGTTTGCACAGGCGGTAACCGCCCCCTCCCGGAATCTCGGTATCGACGACAATCAGATCCGGATTGTGCTTGGAGATGGCCGTGACAGCCTCGTTTTCGTTGGAGGAGGTGAGGACGCGGTATCCGCTCTGCGAGAGAGCTAATTGAAGCAGTTTGCGAATCGTCGGACTGTGTTCGAGAACCAGAACCGTCGATTTCGAGCGTTCGGCCGAGTAATTGTAACCGTGACGTCGCATCACGGAGGCATCCAGATCGACCGCAGGCTCTTCGTTGAATTCCTGCTCAGGCTCGTCGATCGGTTCGAAGTAGACGTCGGATTGATCGCCACTCTGAACCTGCTCGGAGGGCGATTCCGTGACCTCGGCCGTTCGAGCGGATTGTTCGGCAACCTCGGAAGCGGTCGCGGTCTCCCCGTCGGTCTCCTGGGTGTCCTGTTGAGCATCGACTCCCGTCACGGACGGAAACTCTTGCTGTTGGATCTCCTCCCACGACTTGCCGTCGTCCGACATCTGAGCGACCGGATCGGAATGCGCTTGTGCTGGTTCATCTTGCGGATGCACCACGCTCAATTTGTTCTTTCCGAGCGAGGTCATCAAAGACTGCCAGGGCAGCTCATTTTTGAACAATCCCGAGGCATTCCGGTTGGTGTGGATTTGCGCCAAGATTGAAAGCCGTTTGGCCCATTGCAAACCTGCCTGAGCCGTCGAGTTGTGCGGATCGAGCGCCAGGACTCGTTCCAGCGCGTAATTCATTTCGGAGATCGATTCCGACAGCCAGGCCATCCAGATCCAGTAGTTGGGGTTGTCGGCGTAATCTTCTGCGAGCCGATTCAGATTCTGACGCGCCAGATAGCGATTTCCCGCTCTGGCAATGGTAATTCCTGCGTCGAGTTCGGGGGTCATTTGAGATTCGACATTCATCTTCGTCAATCCAGAATTGCTGCTGTCTTGAATCATCGTGTTATGCCTCCCTGAATGAAGCGTCGATGTCGCTGCATGCAGGGGAAAGATTTCAAATTCGGAACCGCAGAAAGGTAAGCTGAACCCTCGCCCGAAAGTCGTCTCGGCCCTTGAAGGGAGGAACACCGGGGAAAGCTGATTTTCCACCGTAATTATGGACCATCATTTTCTTCAGGATCGAAAAATCCGATCCCTCCAGCGAGTTTTATCGAATGTATCCGTGTTTCCGGTGGGAGAAACATCCCCGACGGGGAAGTCTGGAGAAGATTTGCGAATTCTCCGGATTTCAGACGCCATAACCGGAATGAACGGAAGAATTGCGAGAAATCGACTTTTCGAGCGTCTCCGGCGGGAAATCCCTTACGGAACGGAGATTCGAAACCCTGGAGCGTGGCGATCATCGATTCGATTTGTGCAACGGCTGTAGACGACGGCACTCGTCCCGTTTCGGCTGTTGATTGCACACAGCTTCTCCTCTACCGTAACGAATCCAAATCGGCTCGAACACTCTCTTCAAAATGGACTCCTCATGTTGAAACGAATCTCAATTCTGCTGATCGCGATTACATGCAGTGCATCGAACCTTTCCGCAAAAGATCTCAAAATCGTCGCGTTCGGTGATTCGACCACCGCGTTTCGCGGCACGATCGAAAAAGT
>DATKCB010000394.1:0-2977 GCA_035513495.1 Planctomycetaceae bacterium
AATCATGGAGCGAAGCGATCTTCAACGATTGCTACGCGATCAGATTGAAATCGTGTCCCCCGATTCACTGGTTATCTATGAAGAGTTTGGGGATTGGGACGAAAGCCGACGGAGGATCGATCTCCTTTGCATCGATCGGGATGCAAATCTCGTCGTCGTGGAACTGAAGAGATCCGATGATGGGGGGCATTCGGAGTTGCAAGCGATCCGCTATGCAGCGATGGTATCGACGATGACGTTTCAAAAAGTCGTCGAAATCTTCGGACGATATTTGAAACAGCGCGAGATCGACGGTGATCCCGAGTCTATCATTCTCGACTTTCTTTCCTGGGACGAACCGGATGAAGAGAAATTCGCGCAGGACGTCCGTATCGTTCTCGCTGCTGCCGAGTTCTCGAAAGAACTCACCAGTTCCGTGCTCTGGCTGAATACACGAGATCTCGATATCCGTTGTGTGAGACTGAAGCCCTACGAACTGGAGGGGCGGTTGTTGATCGATGCTCAACAGGTTGTTCCGCTGCCAGAAACGGCTGAGTTTCAGATTAAGATTCGTGAGAAAGCCAAAGCGGAACGAACTTCTCAGAAAGTAAACCAATGGGATGAAGCCTCATTCATGGCTGATCTCAAAACTCGGGGAGGTGAGCAATCCGTAGTAATTGTGAAAGGAATACTAGACTGGATTAAGAAATGGGTTCCTGAACCGTGGTGGGGAAGAACCAAGAACTTCGGCAATTTGATTGCGCTCATGGAGAAGAACAAAACGAAATATCACCTGTTCCGAATCCGAAGTGACGGGGACATCATCTATCTGTTCGATTTGCTGAAAAGCCGACATGAATTCCAGAGTGAGGACGTCCGACGATCGGTGCTCGAAATCGCAGAATCGATGCCTGGATATCGCGGGGGAACGAATCCCCTTGATCACAGACCAAGATTTCCGATCAAGTCGCTCGCTGATCCGGAATTGATGAACCGCTTCAAATTGAGCATCGAATTGATGATCCACGAGATTGGCGAAGAGTAATTCCTCGAAACTACGCCGCGAACATCGAACCGCTGATAATACTCGACATTGTTCCCATATCGGCGTATTTCACGCGCCATCGGTTCCCCTCGGACAGCGTGCGCAGGTAAAAAGCTGCGATCGATCATTCCTTCGGTGGAGTGAGATTCTTTCGCGCGGGTCCGATTGAGATTCCGAAAAATTCCTGGAGCGCGTCGAGATGCTTCACCGGGAGTGCGGGTATCTGTCCGGAGAGCCACAACGCGAGCGATGGTTGCGCTACGCCGGTCGCATTTGAGATTGCGAGAATCGACCAGCCGCTCCTGGAGGAAGAACGCCAACGGTTCCTGCGGCCCTTGCCGAAACAGTCCTTCGAGGCGTGCCGTCTCGGCCAGGCGAATGCCGATTCGTTGTCGCTGGTCCGGTTCGATACCAACAGCTATTCGGTCCCCACGAAGTACGCGCATCGCCAGATCACGATCGTGGCCACCATCGATGAAGTGCGGTTCATCTTCGAGGACCGGTTGATCGCTCGCCACGAGCGGTACTGGGGTAAGCAGCAGTGTTTCTACGATCCCGTGCATTATCTGGCGCTGCTGGAACGCAAACCGGGCGGCTTCGATCATGCGCGTCCGCTGGAAGACTGGGAACTGCCGGTCTGCTTCGGCATTCTGCGACGTCGACTGGAAGCCACGCTCTAGGGACGGGGAACGCGCGAGTTCATCAAAGTGCTGAGACTGCTGGAACGCCATCCGCTGACCGTTGCCGCTCGGCAACGGTCGCAGGTCAGCCCATGCCGCGAGGCGAAATGCCTGGCAGACGTTTCACGCACTTGGCCACTTCCATAATGCCCGCAACCGATGACTTCGTCCACAGCTCGACCGAAGCGCCGGATAATGTCCTTTGTCCAGCCACAACACTTGTAACGAGCGACCGCAGGCGACACCTTACGTACGAGCGCGAAATTCAGATGGGGTCACGCCCGTTGCGGTTCGGAAGGCGCGGGTGAAGGCGCTGTGGTCGTAGAAGCCGCAGGCGTGGGCGATCTCGGCCACGGATCGTTCGGGATCGCGCAGCATTTGCGACGCGGCCGCGATCCGCGACTTGGTGATGAACTGGCTCGGCGTCAGGCCAAAGAGCCGCCTGGTCAGACGAGCCAGCCGCTGAGACGAAAGTTTCGCGCGACGCGCGAGCCAGGCGGGAGTCACTTCCGACGAAAGGCTTTGCTCGAACTCTTCAAGGGCACACGCAAAGTCCCTGGGGATCTCGTGAGGCTTGACCGACACGCGGACATCGCGCGAGAAGCCGATCAAGCCAACGACGGCACCGCTGGAATCCAACATCGGCAACTTCGTCGTCAGACACCAGACCGGGTCGTGCGGTCGATGCCATTGCATTTCGAGATGATCCACCAGCGGACGTCCGGTGCGCAGAACTCGCTCGTCCTGTTCAGTGGGAATCCGCCCAAAGTCGCCTGGGCAAATGTTACGCGGGCATTGGCCGATCACTTGCGACTTGCTTTTCAAGCCGTGCCGCGCCACCAGCGACTCGTTCACAGCAACGTATCGGCCCAGCGCATCCTTCACAAAAAAGGCCACATCCGGTGAACGGTCGAAAAGCCTTTCCAGCAGAGCGACGTCTACCTGCGAAACGTGCGAAGGCGTAGCAGGTTCGAGATGTTTTGTGCGCGAATTCACTGTTAGAAGCGATTCTGAGCCAAGAGACTGGCGGTCGCGGAAGATATAATTTGCAAGGTGCGATCAATGATACTCCCTCAAGGAAAGAAATCACATTAAGCCCTGCGGCGTCTTTGTCTGTCTCGTCTTACTCGCGGTAGCGCGCCCGGTCCATTCCGCGGAGCAGCCCACAGTCTTGGGGCATCAGACAAATACTGTCGAAGGTTGGTCCTTGCTTATCAGCGACAAATTGATTGAAAAGGACAAGGCCGGAACCGAGAGGGCGCTGGAACTGCTG
>DATKCB010000395.1:0-2910 GCA_035513495.1 Planctomycetaceae bacterium
AAAAAACTCTCCCAACGGCCCTCGGAGCGGATTCGTAGTTTTCGATAGAGCCCAAATTGTGAATGAATTGGCGACTCGAATTGAGAAAAAGTTGTGGTTTTCCCATGCCGACTGATAAAATAACTGCTCTCGCACACAAAAAACTCTCCCCAGAGAAAGTCTTTTTCGTGACGGACGGCGGTTACGATCATACTTCGCAATCTGACTCTCAGCTCGATTCGCATCTTCCCGAATATCAGGGGATGAGCGACACGCGGCTTGTGGAGGATGCGCGTCGCGGTTCGGAAGTGGCGTTCGGCGAACTCGTCAAACGGTACGAACGGCGTCTGCTGCGGGTCATCAAACGGTTCGTGCGGGACGAGGATCTCGCACTGGACTTGGCACAAGAGACGTTTCTGCGGGTCTATGAAAAACTGGAGCTGTTCGATCCGTCCCGCCGATTCGGTCCCTGGCTGTTTCGGATCGGGGTGAATCTGACGCTGGATTATCTCCGCAAACGGAAACGGCGCGGTTTTCTGGGACTGTTTTCTGAAACTCCCGGAGAGAAAATGCCGGATCCGGGTGTGGACGACCCTCGAACGTCGATCAATTTGCAGGAAGAAGTCCGGTCGGTACTCAACGAAATTCCGGAAAACTATCGAAGCGTGTTGATCCTTCGAGATCTTGAGAATTTTTCGACCTCCGAGATCGCGGCGATTCTGGGACGCAAGGAAGCAACGATACGTTGGCGCCTGGCCGAAGCCCGGACTCGCTTTCAGCGGCTCTGGGAACATCGTCAGAGCGCGGACTAAACCTTCAAACCACTTGCGGGAATGAGACGTAATGAAGTGCAAACGGGCCAAACAAGCGATGGCTTTGAGCGTCGGACGAGACCTCGACGACGGTTCCGACCGGGAACTGCAACGGCACATTTCGTCCTGCCCCCCCTGCCGGGATTATTTTGGACGTCTGCGCGCATCGACCAGCGTGCTGCAGCAGGCGGGTGAAGAGTCCTGCGAGCCGCTGTCCGACGACGTGACGCTCTGGCCGGCGGTTTCGCGAGCGATTCAAAAACCGGCTCGCAAGCCGTCCCCCTTCACGTGGTCGCAGGCCTGGGTTCCCGCTGTCGCGATCGCCTCGATGGTGCTGGCGATTGTTTCGATCTCCAATACCATGAACGATCCCCGTCCCGATGGAAATATTCTTGTCGGGCCGGGAGGAACCGGTGCGGACGCTGCGAATGTGGCGGAAGATTTCGGTTCCGGCTCGCGACTGATTCGCCAACCTGCGCCTCCGAAGACGGACCTGCGAGATCGCCGGGATTGATCTGTCGAGTGTGATCCATTCGGGACTGGGCGTCGAGATTCTCTCGATCTGCTGTTGAGATCGGTCAGGATTCGAAAGACAATAGAGCGCGATGCCAGATTGTCGGCTTTCGAAAGGGATCACGATGTATCGATTCTGTCAGACACTGCTCGCGGCGATCATTGTTGGCTTGCTGCTGTCCGGGTGTGGCGGCGAACAGGCCGAGAAAAAACCTCCCCTGAAAAAAATTACTTCGTCGAGCGCGCGCGAGGCAGTCGACCCGGTTGTTTTAAAACCGAAAAAGGACTCCTCGAATCCGAACGTTCCCAAATTGAATTCCGGCCTTGCAGGAAAAGGTTCAGCAAAGCCCTCGCTTCCGCCGGGAGTCAGTCCGGAGGATCTCTTTCGGGAAAGCGACTCCGACCACGGTTGGAAAATCGCTGCCACCAGCATCGAGCAAGCGAAGTTCGTTGTGGCGGCGGCACCTGCTCCCGGACAGAATTCGAGCACGTTTCTGAATCCCGACGCAGTTCGGCGCACGTCCCCCGGAAGCCGGCCTGCCGTGACGATTCCCATCGCTCCCGCCCAAGCGAGCGGACGATTCGCTCTGCCCAAAGGATTCAAGGCGGTCAGCGGAACAGAGGTCACCGACGAAGGACTCCCCAAACGAATTCTCAACGAAGCCGACGACAGCGAGATGGTTCTGATTCCTGAGGGAACTTTTTTGAGAGGAAGTCGTAACGGACTCGACAACACTCGACCCCGGCACAAAGTTTTCCTCGATGCGTATTACATCTCGTTACACGAAGTCACCCTCAAACAATTCGCCGCATACGAAAAGGCCGTGGAGAGCGAGCAAAAGCGGCGAACCGTGAAGAAGCCGCTCAATATTCGGGATCCGATCAACTTTCCCGCACTCGGCGTCTCGCTCAAGGAGGCAGACGACTTTGCCCAGTGGGCGAAATGTTCGCTGCCGACCGAGGCGCAATGGGAAAAAGCGGCTCGTGGTCCAGAAGGTGCGCCCTACGCTTGGGGAGAAGGCCGCCCCGTCTGGTCGAGCGCGCGCGACCGTCACGAAATACTCGCTGTCATGTCGTGGCGAACTGATGTCAGCTATTACGGTTTGTTCGACATGGCCGGTAACGCCCGCGAATGGTGTCTCGATCTGTACTTCCCGGAGATTTACAAGGAAGCGGGAGAGCGGGGAGAACTGCTGCTCGAGAACCCCGCCAATCGAAGATCGCGAGGAGGTATCGTCGACCGGGTGATTCGGGGAGGCTCTCCCGATTGGTATGTCTGGTATCGGGAATCGGGCGGTTTGAGCGCCCAGATTTCCGACGTCGGATTCCGTTGCGTACTCAATCTGCCCAAAGCTGCCGCGGAAGAATCCGGAACGAATTGAATTCACGGTCCAGGCGATCTCAGTCGCTTCCGGTCTTAGAATTTCCGCTTTCGTGTGACGCTGCGTAGACGGCTCCGCAAAACGCCAGTAATCCCGCCACTGCGTAGCCGGTTTTCCACATCAGCTCGGGAGTCCCGCTGAGTTCCCCGCTGGCCAGAAAACCGTATCCGCAGAAAAGAGCGAGAAAGAAACATCCCCCGCTACCGATCCATTTCATCGCTCTG
>DATKCB010000396.1:0-5372 GCA_035513495.1 Planctomycetaceae bacterium
ATTCCAGAACAGGCCAACGATCGGAGAAACCGGCATGTCCCACTCAAACCATCGGGCAAACTCATTACCTGGAGGATTACTACATGAAATAACTACATTCATTCTTACCGCAATGATTGCGTTCTTGTCAAAAACAACTTCAAATAAAGCATATTCTTCTGAAAAGAGAAGTGTACCTAATGTTGTAATGATACTTACCGACGATCAGGGTTGGGGGGAGATGGGTTACTACGAGCATCCGGTCCTGAAAACACCCAATCTCGATGCGATGGCGGCGAACGGGCTGCGGTTCGATCGGTTTTATGCGGGGGCTCCGAACTGTTCTCCCACGCGGGCAACGGTCATGACCGGGCGAACCAACGATCGGACCGGCGTGCAGAATCACGGTGTTCCGCTGCGCTTGCAGGAACGGACACTCGCTCAAGCGCTGAAGAATGCCGGGTACGCCACCGGGCATTTCGGGAAATGGCATCTCAACGGACTTCGCGGACCCGGCGCTCCCGTGCTTGCGGAGGACGTGCGAAATCCGGGAGCGTTCGGATTCGAGACCTGGCTGTCGGTGACGAACTTCTTCGATCGCGATCCGATCATGAGCCGCAACGGGGAATTTGAGGAGTTTGAAGGCGACTCGTCGGAGATCATCGTTGCGGAAGCGTTGATGAAGTTCATCCGGTCACAAACCGCGGCGAAGAAGCCGTTTCTGTCGGTGATCTGGTACGGAACTCCGCACAGTCCGTTTGTGGCTTCCGACGACGACAAGTCAGGTTTTGCGGATCTCAAAGGGAACGCACAGAACCATTACGGAGAACTCGTCGCGATGGATCGCAGCGTCGGAACATTGCGGACGGGTTTGTCGGAGCTGGGGATCGCGGAGAACACACTCGTCTGGTTCTGCAGCGACAACGGAGGTTTGCCGGGGATTCAACCTGGGACTGTCGGAGGACTGCGCGGTTTCAAGAACAGCGTGTACGAAGGGGGCCTGCGGGTTCCCGCGATCATCGAATGGCCCGCTGGAATCACGACTCCTCGTGTCTCAAAGTTCCCCGCCGTCACGATGGATATCTTTCCGACGCTGGCGGAAATTGTCGGCCTGCCGGACTCGGTCATGATCCCGCCGCAAGACGGAATGAGTTTGAAACCACTTTTCTCGAAACAGCTTTCGAAGCGAGATACTCCGCTCGGGTTCCGGCATACGAATCGCGCTGCGCTCATCGACAACAATTACAAAATCCTGACCCAGAACATCACCAAGGGTGAATTTGAACTGTACGACCTCGATGCCGATCCGGAAGAAAAACAGGATCTGTTCAACACGAAACCCGACCTTGCCGAGCAGATGCGCCAGAAGTTTCTCGACTGGAATGCGTCGGTCGAGGCAAGCGTCGCCGGACGAGATTATCCCGAAGGCAAAGTCGTTCCTATCGATCCTCCGCCGCGAACCTGGATGACGCTCGACGAATACAAACCGTACTTGCCGCAACTTCGAAATCGTCCCGAGTATCGTTCACAGTTCAAGTGAGCTTGATTTTCGATTCTCCGTCTCTTCGTCGCGGAGGAACAATCGAGATTTTTCTGGCAGTCACCGATCGATAGCGCGGAGAGATTTGTGTATCGCCCGCGAGTAATTGCCCCGCGCGATATCCGGCGGCTACTGCTTTTGGAACGAGGGATTCGGCGAGGACCACGGTTGCTTCCTGCTGACTGGTTTCCGCGACCATTTCCTGTTCTCGCGCGATGGCGAACGCGCGGCGTTGTTCCGCGAGGGCGAGTGCGACCCGCATGTCGGCATTGGCCTGAACGATCTGCAATCGGGCACCGATGTTTTCTCCGACGTCGATATCGGCAATGTCGATCGAGACGATCGAGTAGGCGGTCTGGGAATCGAGTCCTTTTTCGAGTACCCGGCGGGTGATGAGTAACGGATCGGCGAGCACTTCGCGATACGTCTCGCAAGATCCGACAGAGGAGACGATTGCTTCGCCAATCCGAGCGATGACGGTTGCCTCGGTCGCTCCTCCCAGAATCTGTGCCAGATTCGTGCGGACGGTGACCATGACCCGGATCTTCAACTGAATTCCGTCTTTGGAGACCCCTCCCAACGTATCGCCGAGGCCGACGCCGGGATCGGGACAGTGGATGACTTGAGGTGTCACGCTGATCTGTACTGCTTCCAGAATGTTCCGGCCGGCCAGATCGATCGCCGCCGCGAGATCCCAATCGAGGTCGAGATCGGCGCGGTGGGCGACGATCAGGGCTTGCGTGACCCGTTCGACATTTCCCCCCGCCAGATATTGGGACTCGATTGCATTGGTCGGAATGTCCTCGAGGCCGGCCTGGACCGCCATGATTTTACAGCGGACGATCGTGCGGGGATCGACCTTCCTCAACGACATCAGCATGAGCGAGAGCATTCCGATGTGAGCGCCGGTGACGTAGGCCTGTATCCAGAGCGCGAAATAGCGGCTGATGACGATCAGAATGCCCGCGAGGACGATGACCGCAATCGTGATGCCCCAGAATGACGACATACAGAATTCCGTTCACAATGTGCAGATCGATCAGGATCATGCGAGAGTGGCGAGTCACCGCGTAGGAATCGGCGCTCCGCGCGAGCGGAACATCGATTCCAACGGAGTTTTCAATCAGCAAGCGGACTACAGTATTGCTTGGCCGTCAGACAGACGATTTCTGCGAGACTTTCGAACCGAATTCCTCGTAGCGTTTTCGGACTGATTCGAACGGCATGCCGTCGGACAGTTCGTAGCGCTCGGCGCGGAGGAACCAGAAGGCGAGTCCGCCGGTATTGTGTTTGGGTTTTTCCCGATTCTTGGGAGCGCGAACGCCGAGCGATCCTTTGCGGCCGGTTTTTCTCCAGCCGCGTCCTTCCATGATCATCCGCACCAGCACGCCGACGGCCTGCCGCAAGCGGTTGCTCTTTCGGTGATGCACTTCCGAAAAGAATCGATCGACCTCGGGTTGCGATTCCAGTTCCCGAATGACTCCGGCGAGAGCGGATCGGTCGTGATGAATTTCCGACTCTTCCATCCGCTTCTGCCGCACTTCGTTGCTGAAGAACTCGAGAATCGCTCCGAACGGCTGCGCTGCGTCGTTCGCGACATCGCTGAATGTCCGGCCTTGCGGGTCTTCGAGAAATTTTTTCGCGGTAATCTTCACTGTCGGCATTTTGGCACGCTCGCTTTCTGCGTCAGTTGAAATATTCCAGAATTGGAGATGCAACTATTGTACGTCCAATTTTATAAACTTCAATACTATTATTACGTAAATTGGGGAGACGTGCGGTGAGACGGTTTGAAACTCGTGCGACATTCCCTCAACGGCTTGCGCCGATAGTCGCTTTCGGTGTGCATGGAAGCCCAATTGCGCAAGCAATGGGGGGAGCGCGGAGGTGACGCTGAATGGTTCTTCACGTGATCCACCGGTTTGGCGAACGTGGCGTTTGATGTGGTCGGGAGGTCGCGCGACATTCCCCCAACGGCTTGCGCCGATAGGGCTTTTGATGGTGTGCGAACGATTTCGAACTAATCGTCGTTCCATTCCGCTTTCACGTGCGGTTCGAAACTTCGCCAGAGATACCAGCTCGCGATGCTGCGAAACGGACTCCACGACTCGGCAATGGCGTTGCATTCGCTTTTGCCGGGGCGTTCTTCGTATCCGTAAAGATTGCCAATCGCTGCGCGCAAACCGAGGTCGTCAGGAGCGAACACGTCGGGGCGACCGAGGGAGAAGATCAGAAACATCTGAGCGGTCCAGACGCCGATTCCCCGGATGTCGGTGAGTAACTCGATCACGCGCTCGTCGGAATACCGTCCGAGATTGTGTACCGGCAGGCTGTTATCGAGCACGTGTCCCGCGAGATCGAGCAGATACTCGGTTTTCTGTCCCGACAGGCCGACCGATCGCAAATCGTCGAAGGTGATTTTAAAAAACGCTGCGGGAGAAATCCGGTCACCCGGCAGCCGCGCCTCGAGTTTCGCCATGATCGACCTCGCGGCCGCCGTCGAGATCTGCTGCGCGACGATCGAACGGACCAGTGTCCGGAAACGATCTTTCTCGGTCTTCAATTCGCACGGACCGGCGAGCGCGATCAATTTCTTCATCACAGGATCGACTCGTTTGAGGTGCCGAGTCGCCTGCTGCACGACCGATTTGGGCAAACGTCGATGAGTCATTCGAGATCGGTTATCTGGTCCGTCCATTGATCGTAATGTGAGGAACATTCACCGGTCCCGGATGCGGAAATCCATCGAACGTATTCGAGGTGTACAGCTCCGGACTCCATTGGACCACGTTGGGATGAGCCAGCGGATACGCCATCGGTTCCATGTAGTCGATAATCCAGATGTTTTGGAATCGGACCGGGTTACTGTGGTTCTGGATCTTGGTGATGATTGATTCGGGACCTTCCTGCTGTCCCGCTCCCGTCTTTCGTTCGATCTCGAAGTTGTCGTGAATTTTGATTCCGTTATGCCAGACCGTGATCGTCGCGTTCTTCGTTTTGTTTCCTTCGTAATCAAATTTGGCTGCCTTGAATTTGATGTCGTAAGTCTGCCACGACAGCGGCGGGAAGCACATGTTGACGTCGGGAGTTTTGTAGCGATAAAGCGCTCCGCACTCGTTGAATTCTCCGTCGAGTCCGAACGAATCGAGAATCTGCACTTCGTAGCGGCTTTGCAGATACAGTCCGCTGTTCGAGCGACCCTGGCCCGTCGCGTACGGCATGTACGGGAGCATGAATTCCACGTGCAGCATGAAGTATTTGTAGGGAGTTTTCAGTTCGGTGCCTTCCTGCAGCAGCCCGTTCTCGGTGACCTTCGCCCCTTTGAAGTGCCAGGTGTTCTTTCCGCTGAACAGAGGCGTGGCTCCCCACGGCGGCGCGACTCCCAGCGTCGGACTTTGCCGATGAACCTTGATGAGAGATCCCAGCGAGGATCCCTCGGAATCTCTCACCGAAGCAGACTTTCCGTCGACCGTATAGACGACCGATCGCTCTTCTTGCCCGAGGTAGATCTTTGTCTCGAATGTCGCCTCTCGGTCGGTTCGAGCACCGGACATTTTCCATTTGCCCTGCCTGTCCCAACCCGCTCCGGGCAGCCCGCCGGGATAGCTGACCGCGTCGAACTTCCCGTCTCCGCGGGCGATCACTTGCAAGCCGGTATTCTCGCCCGAGACGGTTCCGGCATATTCACCCTGATAGGCGAAGTCGGCGTCGACCTGATCGAGTTCGGTAATCGCGTACTTCTTCGGATCCTCCGGCGCAGCGGCAGACAGCGAGGACGCCAAGATTCCCAGACAGCACACAGACAACACAAAACGGCCAATCATCGTTGATCTCCAGAATGACTCAAAAATTC
>DATKCB010000397.1:0-8900 GCA_035513495.1 Planctomycetaceae bacterium
TCATCGCGCGGTAACCGAGAGCGAGCAGTTCTTCCGCCAGGTCGCCGGGATTGTGGATGCTGTTGTAGTTGTCTTCGAGCGGACCGGGTTGTCCCGGATCACCGTGTCCCGGCCAACCGGCGAATCCCGGCTCGCCCGATCGTTTCGCTCCGTAGAACGGACCTCCGCAACTGTTGTAGACATTTACCGCGTCGCAGGTCGGTCCTCCCAGCAGCCGCCAGACCGGCTGACCTGAGAGTTGTCCCAGAATGTCCCACAGTGCGAGATCGATGGCCGAGAGAGCACGCAACTCGGCACCGGTCCCTCCGAACGCGACCGAGCGCTCGTACAGAAACCGCCAGTGGCTTTCGATCGCGGCGGCATCGGCTCCCAGCAGTCGGACGGACATCCAGTCGTGAATGACGGCCGCAGCCGCTTGCGGCAGGTAATAGGTTTCTCCATGACCGATGACGGGCGTACCGTTCACCTTTCCGGCGTCGGTGTGCAGCCGCAGTGCCAACATTCCCGGCATGTAGTCGTGCCGGATCGCAGTCTCGATCGCCGTGATCCGCGGGCCGCGCCGATAAGCGTGTTCCTGCGTCGGCCCGGAGGCACGAGAGAGGTGTTCGTTGTTCATTGTTGTCGGTTCCTGTGTTTCAAAGCACGCCGTACTTCTTGTAAGCGTCGGCCGCTTTCATGCCGCTTCGAATCGCGTCTCGGGTGATATTTTCGGCATGCACTTTTTCCCAAGCTCGTTTGAGCGTATCTTGCTCGACCGTTTGGGGAATCACGACAACTCCATCCCGGTCGGCCATCACGAGATTTCCGGGTGCGAACTCGACGCCGTCGATCTGAACCTTCACATCGAGATCGATCACGCGCTGCCGGTTTTGACTGTCGTAGATGCAGGTTCCCCGGGCAAAGACGGGGAAGTCCATCGCTTCAATCTTTGCGACATCCCGGACAGCTCCGTCGATGATCGCTCCTCTGCAGCCCCGATTTTTCGCCGCGGTCGTCAATAATTCTCCCCAGATTCCCGACCGCATCGATCCTCCCGCAGCCGCAATCAGAACGTCTCCGTCGCGACATCCGTCGACAGCTTGCAGTTCGAGTTCGTAGGGACTCGGATCGTCGTGGAACATGTCGCTCCACAAGGTGGTTTTGCAGCGGCCGACGAGAGCTTGTGTCGTGGTGAGATTCGACAGCGTTACGCGCGGAGACTGGTTGCGAAATCCCAGCGAGTCGAGCGCATCGCAGATTACGGCGGTATAGAGATGTTCGCGAATCAGTTCGAGAGTGAATTCGGCAGGCGTTTCAGAAGTCATGAATCGGGCATTTCAAGCAGGAGGAATTTTCGTTTCGATTCTATCGGCTCCGATTCGCGAGAACTACTGCGAATGGGGAACAGGGTTTGTGCATCTCACGATCGCGAGAAACTCCAATGCGGAATTAGAATTGGAAAACCAGGGCCGTTACACTGAGTGGTCCATCAACGTTTCTTCTCAATCTCGGAAATCCCATGCGCGTCGGTATCATCGGACTGCTCCACGAATCGAACACATTTCTCTCGCGAACCACCACGTTTGCCGATTTCGAAAGTGTGACGCTGCTGACAGGGAATACGATCTGTGAGCAGTTTGCACGCGGGCTGCACGAACTGGGAGGTTTTGTCGACGGGCTTGCCAGTCATTCAGGGACGATCGAAACCGTTCCCCTGTTGGTTGCGCGGGCGTTGCCTTCGGGGACTGTCGAGACAGCGTGCTGGAATCGTCTGCTGGAAATGATGCTGGACCAACTCGAGGCGGCGGGACCTCTCGACGGAATCCTCGTCGCTCCGCACGGAGCAACGGTCAGCGAAGAGTTCCCCGATGCCGACGGGCATTGGCTCTCCGTAATCCGCCGGCGGGTCGGTCCGGACGTTCCGCTCATCGGGACGATCGATCCTCACGCGAATCTGTCACCGCAAATGCTCTCAGCGTGCGATGCGCTGCTGGCCTATCGCACGAATCCGCATCTGGACCAGCGGGAGCGAGGTCTCGAAGCCGCCGAACTGATGGTCCGGACGTTGCGGAAGGAAATCCGACCGACCATGGCGGCCGCGTTTCCTCCGCTGGCGATCAATATCGAGCGGCAGATGACGCAGGAAGCGCCGCTGTCGGAATTGAGCAAGTATGCCGACGCACAGAAACAGCGGCCCGGAATGTTGTCGAACAGCATCGTCCTCGGTTTTCCCTATGCCGATGTTCCCGAAATGGGATCGGCGACGATTGCCGTCACCGACAACGATCCGGAACTGGCTCGAAAGCTGGCGGACGAACTGGCCGGTCAAATCTGGAATCGACGGGAAGAATTGAAAGGGAGAATGATCGACATCGAAACCGCTCTCGATCGCTGCCAGGAACTGCCCGGTCCTGTCTGTCTGCTGGACATGGGGGACAACGTCGGAGGAGGTTCGGCCGCCGACGGCACGTTTCTCGCCCATGCGCTGCATCGACGGAAAGATTTGACCAGTTTCGTTTGTCTGTTCGACCCCGATGCGGTCCAGAAAGCCAGCGCCGCGGGTGTCGGATCAACCATGAAAATGTCGGTGGGGGGAAAGTCGGACGATCTGCACGGTGAACCGTTGACTGCCGAGTTTCGCGTTCGATCGCTGCACGAAGGGAGGTTTCGGGAGACGCAAGTTCGTCACGGAGGTTTTTCCGAGTTCGATCAGGGGCCGACTGCCATCGTCGAAACGGAGTCGGGTCTGACGATCATGCTCACGAGCCGCCGAATGGTCCCGTTCAGTCTGCAACAATTGTTGAGCTGCGAAATCGATCCGAAAAAATTTCAGGTAATCGTCGCCAAGGGAGTCAACGCACCCCTGGCGGCGTATCAGGAAGTCTGTCCACATTTTCTCCGCGTCAATACACCAGGCTCGACGTGTGCCGATCTGCACGCGCTGGAGTATCGCTTTCGGCGCTGGCCGCTTTATCCGCTGGAGGAAAGTGCTGAGTGGTCGACGAATGATGTATGAGATCAGCCCAGTTCATATCAAAATCCACCATTGCGTCACCCTCCGCGTTCGGTCATCATGACGAGAGAATAATTCGCAGCAGGGAGACCACGCCAAGATGGATGTGACCAAAACGCATGTCGTTCACGACTTTGCACACAACGGCCCGTTGATTTCGGGCCGGTTTGATCCGACGGGCCGGTACGTCTTTGCTGGGTCGCAGGATTACAGTGTCTGGCGATTCGAGGTCGCGACCGGTACAAAAACCGAACTTGTACTGCCGGAGAAGAGTTGGGTGCGGGGGCTTGCGTTCGACAGCACCGGCAAGACTCTCATCACTGCCGGTTACGATGGGCGTCTGGTCTGGTGGCCGGTGGAGGCGGAGAAGCCCGAACCGATCCGCGTCGTCGACGGACACAAAGGCTGGGCGCGGGCGGTTGCAGTCAGCCCCGACGATGCATTGCTGGCTTCGGTCGGGAACGATTTCCTGGTGCGACTCTGGAACATGGGCGACGGGCAACTCGTCCGCGAGCTGCCGGGTCACGAATCGCACGTCTACAATGCGGTGTTTCATCCGGAAGGAGAACATCTCGCAACCGGCGATCTGATGGGGAATCTGATCGACTGGGACGTGCAGACCGGCAAGCAGTTGCGAACCTGGAAAGCCGAATCGTTGATTAAATACGACAAGACCTTCAAAGCCTGGATCGGCGGGTTTCGAGGAATGGCATTCAGCGCGGATGGGAAACGCGTCGCTGCGAGTGGAATCACGAACGTTTCCAATGCGTTTGCCGGGGTCGGGAATCCGTCGGTCGTCGTGTTCGACTGGGAGACGGGCAAGCAGGAGATCGAACACCTGACGAAAGGCAAGCTGCAAGGGGTCGCGTGGGGAGTCGTGCTGCATCCCACAGGTCTCCGCATCGGGACGATCGGCGGTAACGGAGGATATCTGCTGTTCTGGAATCCGGGGGAAGCGGAAGAGTTCCACAATCTGAAACTCAAATCCTCCGCCCGGGATCTCGATCTGCATCCCGACGGTCTCCATATCATGACAGCGCACTCCGACGGACACGTGCGGATTTGCAAGCTGGATTCCAAAACGGAGTGAGAGCCGTTGTTCGTGGAGCAGGTTTATAACCTGCTTAAGGAACTTCGTGCCGAACATTTCTCCGGCAGGATGCAATCCAGCCCCACGACTCTTCCACATCGCTGATATTGCTCGATTCTTGCTGATCTGCTATTTGACTCAGCGCCGAAAGCCGCTCGCCGCGTGAGAGAGAAAGGCACGCCATGGTACTCAATCTCGTGGACTCGTTTCTGAAACCGTTTCATCGCCGCACCGCACCCGGAGCGTCCCCAGGTACGGTGATCGTCAAGCCCGATGAGCCCAAACCGATCCTGCAGGTGATCGCGTACAACGATACCGAATTGCTCGAACAAATCATCGAATCGATGGACGGCCTGATCTCCCTGGATTTAGAGCGGGTGATGGAATCGCATCGCGTGACCTGGATCAACATGGACGGTCTCGGTGACGCCGAAGCGATCCAGAAGCTCGGCGAGATGTTCGGCCTGCATCGGCTCGCTCTCGAAGACGTCGTCAACGTCCATCAACGCGCGAAGGTGGAAGATTACGAAGACCATCTGTTTATCGTGGCCCGGATGATCGATGCGAGCGGGCGTCTGCAAACCGAGCAGATCACCTTCTTCGTCGGCGAAAACTACGTACTGACATTTCAGGAAGGGAAACCGGGCGATTGTCTCGAACCGGTCCGCGAGCGAATCCGAAAAAAGATCGGACGCATTCGACACACAGGAGCCGATTATCTCACATACGCCTTGCTCGATACGATCATCGATCATTATTTCCCCGTGGTCGAATCGTACGGCGAACGGCTCGACGAACTGGACGACACACTGATCGGGAGTTTCGGAATGGCCTCGATTGCCTCGATTCACAAGTTTCGCAGCGAACTGCTCTTGCTTCGACGCGCGATCAGACCGCACCGGGAAGCGATCAACGAACTGCGCCGCGAGTCGCACGAATTGATCAGCGACGAAACCCGCATCTTTCTCCGCGACTGTTACGACCACACGATTCTGCTCGGCGAAGCCATCGATTCCTATCGCGAGACCTGTTCCGACCTGCGGGATTTTCATCTGTCGTCGATGTCAAACCGGACCAACGACGTGATGAAGACACTGACGATCATTGCGACGATCTTTATCCCGCTGAGTTTTATCGCCAGTCTGTACGGCATGAACTTCGATCACATGCCCGAACTGCACTGGCGATTCGGCTATCCTTTCGCGCTGTCACTGATGGGAGGAGTCGTCGCGCTGCTGTTACTCCTGTTCCAGCGCAAGGGGTGGTTCCGGGGAGAAGCCTTCGAGAAGCGACGCCGACGCCGCCTGAAAAAAAGATAATGTCCCGCCGCAACGATTGAGGTACAGTCTCAGTCGATCGCCACGGTAGAACGGGACACCGGCAGCATGGTACGTCTTCTGGAAACTCTGTTATGCGTACTGTGGCTGACACCTCTGAGTCACGCACAGGAAAAGTCCTCTCGATCGGATTCCGGGAATCCATTCTTGCCTGCCGGAGCGGTCTCCGACGGGTGGACCTCGGTGCGGGGACCTCATTTTGACGGACATTCCGCCGAAGTGCAGATTGCCGACACATGGCCTTCCGAGGGACCGCCAGTCTTATGGACGCGGGAACTCGGACAGGGATACTCGGCTTTTACGGCGAACGGGAATCGCATCTTCACACAGGCACAGAGCCTCGGCGGTCAGTACGTGTATTGCCTTGATGCCGAGACGGGGGAGACGATCTGGAGCTATCGATACGACTGGCCGTACGAAGCGGTCGGAGTTTATCCCGGACCGCGCGCGACTCCGACGATCTCCGGAGATCGCGTCTATTTTGCGGGACCGAGCGGTCTGGCCGGATGTCTGACCATCGACAAGGGGCGCCTGGTCTGGTCGGTGAATGTGGTCGAGAAGTACGCGGGGGACGGGGGCGTCGGATTCGGATATTCGTGTTCACCGATCGTGAGCGACGGTCTGGTATTTCTTCCGGTCGGTGGAAATTCGGCGAGTCTCGTCGCGCTCGATGCCGCGACCGGGAACGAGGTCTGGGCGGCGGGAGACGACCCCGGCAGTTATTCCCCGGTGTTTCCGATTACGTATCAAGATCGCAAGCTGCTCGTCGGATATTTGCAGAACTCGCTCGTGATTCACGACAGGGTGTCTGGAGAACTGTTGCTGCGCAAGGATCTGTCCAGCGGATACGACGAGCATTCCGCCTGGCCGATCTATCGGGAGCCGTATCTGTGGATCGCGGCACCGTTTCGTTCGGGATCGACGTTATTGCGATTGCCCGAGACTCTCGAGAGGACAAACGCTTTCGAGCAGGTCTGGAGTCTTCGAATAATGTCGAACGATGTCGTTTCCAGCGTGCTCGTCGATGGTTATCTGTACGGATTCGACATTTTCGATGCTCAAGCCAAAACTCAACGGCCCTCGCGGGGAAAATTTCGCTGTCTCGATTTCCTGACAGGTGCAGAAAAATGGGAACAGGGAAGCGGGGTCGCTCAACGGCGTCCCGACGATAACCTCGACGAGATCGGACAGGCGGGGATCATTGCAGTCGATGGGAAACTGCTGCTCCTCAACGAACGGGGCGAATTGATTCTGTTGCGGGCGACGCCCGAGGAATGCGACATCCTCGCGCGAACGACCGTCCTCGGAGGAGAACTGACCTGGACTCCGCCCGCGCTGCATCGAGGCCGAGTCTACGTGCGGAATCATTCTCGGGCAGTCTGCATTTATGTCGGGGATCCGGAACTGCTCGAACCCGAGCGGGAAGTGCTTCGCGTGGAGGACATTCCCCAAACGAAATATTTCGATCTGGCCGCGAAGATCCTCGTCGTCGAGCCGGACTATCTGTTCGACGTTCCGTCGGATCGCTGGCTGTGGGAATGGTATCTGGCCTGCCTCGGTACTCTGGCAGGAAGCGGTCTGATTGCGTTCGTGGTTTCGATGTGCGTCCCGAAACCGAGGCGCGAGAGCATTCGCAGATGGACGTTTCGGATCGTCGCCTTCACGGCGGGAGCGGTGGGAACGACGCTGCTCAGTTCGCTGAAAAACGATTTCGTGTTCACGTGGCCGGTCTGTCTGTTCGTGGCGTTTGAACCGGTGGTTTCGGCCGCTGTGGGAAGAAAAAAGAGTGAGGAACGGACAAGCCAGAAGTGGAAAGATCGTCTGGTCCTGCTCCCGTTTCTGGCGGTCTGTCTCGCTTATTTTCTGTTGTGCCGCCGCTTGAGTCTGGTGTTCTAGTGGACGTTCCTGATCGGTTTTCCGGGAGCGATCCCGTTCTGCTGGCTCCAGCACAAACTCCCGGATGATCGTCGTTGGGCGTTGCCGCTCAAAGTGCTGTCGATCGCGTTGGCCTTCTCGGGATTTTATTTGTGCTCGATCATTCCGTATTGGATGTGGTATTGAGATTCAACGCTCGTGCTCGGCATGTTGACTGATTGTTTCTCGGGCTTCAACGGGGGGGCTTCAACGGGGACGCAGCTCTTTGATTCCGCCGGCGTTGGCCGATTCGTGGATGGGGATTGAATTTGTAGTTTTCCTTTACGGAGCATCTTGCACCAGCTGGGAGGCCGACTCCGTCAGACGACCGATCTACGCACGCAAGATGGATTAGGAAGCGGGACACGGGATCGCGGGCGGAGGTATGACATCCTGTTGCTCGATGGAGAAACAGGGGACAGCCGCAAGGCCGTTCGCATGCCCACCCTGCTGCGCGATGTGGACATGGCACCCAACGCCTCTCGGCCATGATTCATCACTTGTTGCCAATTCTCTGCTCATACTTGGATCGCCAGTAAGAGAGCGGATAGCCACCGTGATCACCGGCTTCGAATCGCGCGAGATAGTCGGGTGAGGTCGGCCAGTATTTATTGTAGTTCCGCGCACGGGGGTACGCTCGAAAGTATTCTTCCCAGAGCCAGTCGATTGTGGCCAGGTCAGGTCCAGCGTCGATCCGGGTTTCGAACTCTGCGACAATTCGCTCGAGGTCGTCGGTGGGAACGTAACTGGGAACCCCACCATAGCCAGTGTGTAGATTCCACGTATAAAGAATACAATACGCCCATTGGTCATCCGTGAGATCGCTGGGACGGTGCAAGGCCAATCGCGTGATCGCAGTCTCCATTCGGTCAGAGATACGCCGATGTCGATGGAATCGGTACATATGCGAGCCGAAAAAGACAATCAGCCCCAACGCAGAGAGGATCGTTACCCACATGAACACCCGGAAAGGCAAATTGTCGGCGCGTGCGGTCCTTCGCCGTGATTCGGAATTGTGTGGGTCGCTCATCTCATCTCCTGACGATAATTATTCGAAAAGATTCCCTATCATTACCGCTCTCGATCAGGCGTCAAAGTGATCCGAGTGTTGCTGAGTCCACGGCTTGATTCCTCTCCTCACATGGAACAGATTTGAAACCTGCTCAGCGAAGAAGAGCGCGAAGAAAAGGGATCTGGAGTTTACTCCGCCGGAAACTCCCTGATCGGTGAATATCTCGGGTAGATTTCAAAAATCTCTCCCCCGTCGATGACTCGGGGATCGCCGGTCTTGCGGAGATAATCGAGCATTTGAGAACGTAGCGTTTCGAAAGTGGCTTTGTATTGCGAGTCTGTCGCGAGGTTGTGCCGGTTGCCCGAGTCGGTTCGGGTGTCGTAGAGTTCCCATTCGTCTCGTTTGTCGACGGCGAGATGGAAATACTCTCCCAGCTTCGGATCGTCGCGGTTCTCCCAGAGGAATGTTTTCGAAGGACACCCATCGATATCGTAGTAACCGAACGGATCTCCTTTGACCCCGGGAGGATCACCGGCGGGCCAGCGGTCGGGGCGG